>CAZIVN010000021.1:0-16757 GCA_964542685.1 uncultured Halobacteriales archaeon | reverse complement strand
TCTTTCGGGAGCGCACAGGACACCCGGAAGCCGGCGAATCCGTGGTCGACACCGGACAGGTCCCAACATCTTTATACGTGTCCTCCGATGCTGGACCCGGAGGTTACCTCATGGAAGCCCTCGGGGAGTTCGACAGAGTCGTCCACGAACCGGACGACGAGTTCGTCGAACAGACAAACGTGTACCAGTTCATGCAGCGACACGGTATCGACAGCGTCGACGCCCTCCGGCGGAAGTCGACCGCGGACCTGGAGTGGTTCTGGGACGAGCTGGTCGATACGCTCGACATCGAGTTTTACGAGCCGTACGACGCCGTGCACGACGACTCGGACGCCCCGCAGTTCAGCGAGTGGTACAAAGGGGGGACGACCAACATCGCACACAACGTCCTCGACAGACACGCAGCCCGGAGTTCGGCCCCACGCAATACGACGGCCTGCATCTGGGAGGGAGAGGACGGAAGCGTCCGTGAAGTGTCCTTCCAGCGGCTCTCCCGTCAGTCCAACCGGGTCGCGAACGCGCTCACGGACCTGGGCGTCGGGACAGGCGACACTGTCGGCGTGTTCATGCCGATGGTACCCGAAGCCGTGGCGACGATATACGGGGCGCTGATGGTCGGTGCGGTGGTCGTGCCGATGTTCTCCGGATTCGGTCGCGACTCGCTGGCGACGCGCATAGAGGACGCCGGGTGTCGCGTGCTGGTGACCGCCGACGGGTTCCACCGCCGGGGTGACCCGGTCCGGATGAAATCGACGGCGGACGAGGCCATCGAAGCGACCGACGTCGTCGAACACGTCGTCGTCTACGACCACCTCGGGACGGACGACCCGGCGTCGGCCGACCGCGACGAGCGGTGGTCGGACTGCGTGGAGACGCAGTCGAACACCTACGACACGGTCGCGGTCGACGCGAATCACGACGCCTTCCTGCTGTATAGTTCCGGAACGACGGGCAAACCGAAGGGGATCCGACTCGGCCACGCCGGGTTTCTCGTCCAGGTCGCAAAGGAGATCTACTTCGGGTTTGACGAGATGCCGAGCGACCGGTTCTACTGGGTGACGGACGTAGGCTGGGTGATGGGGTCGTGGGAGCTGGTCGGCAACCACACGTTCGGCGGGACCGTGTTCCTCTACGAGGGGGCGCCGGACTACCCACACGCCGGCCGCCTCTGGGACCTCATCGAGACCCACGAGCTGACGACGCTCGGCCTGAGCCCCACGCTCGTCAGGTCGGTCCGTCGACAGGGCGGGGGCGACGTCGAGTCGTACGGCCTCTCCTCGCTCCGGCTGCTCGGTTCGACCGGCGAACCCTGGGATCCCGAGGGCTGGCTCTGGTACTACGAGGAGGTCGGGGGTGGCGAACTCCCGGTCTTGAACATCGCAGGCGGGACCGAGGTCGGCGGCTGTTTCCAGATGCCGATGCCGACAGAGCCACTGAAACCCTGCACACTCGGTGGACCGTCGCTCGGGATGGACGTCGACATCGTCGACCGAGCGGGCGAAAGCGTCGTCGAGGACGACGAACGGGGCTACCTGGTCGCCCGGTCGTCCTCGCCCCCGATGACGAACAGCCTCTGGAGCGGAGACGAGCGGTACCTCCAGGAGTACTGGTCGACGTGGGAGGACGTCTGGGACCACGGCGACTGGGCCCGCAGCGACGAGGACGGATTCTGGTTCCTCCTCGGGCGGGCCGACGACGCGATAAACGTCGCGGGCCGGAAGGTCGGCCCGGCCGAGATCGAGGGCGCGCTCGTCGAACACCAGGCCGTCAACCAGGCCGCCGTCGTCGGCGTTCCGGACGAAGTCAAAGGTGAGGACCTGGTCGCGTACGTCATCGTGGAGCGCGACGCCGAGGAAAGTGACTCGCTCCGGGCACAACTCCGTGAACACGTCGCCGAAGACGTCGGCAAGCCCTACCGCCCGCGGGAGGTCCTCTTCGTCGACGAGTTCCCGAAGACACAGAGCGGCAAGGTGCTCCGGCGCGCCATCGCCGAAGTGTACACCGACGGCGAACCGGGTGACCTGAGCAGTCTGGCGAATCCGGACGCGCTCGCCGGCGTCGCCGACGCCCGGTAGTCCGCTGTGGCGTTGTGGTTCCGGAGCCGTCCGGCTCGCTACGGATCGACCAGCCGGTTGGCGAGGACGACACACCCGGCTCCACAGAGGCCGAGGACGCCGACGCCGACGAACGCCGGGGTGTAGGTACCCAGGGTGTCGTGGACGACACCGGCAAGAAACGGCGAAGCCAGTCCCGACAGCGCGAGCGCCATCGACATGATGCCCAGGAGTGCGTACAGTGACGTCTCGCCGAACAGTGCCGCGGCCAGGGGCGAAAGCAACGCGTCGGCGCCACCGTATCCGACGCCGTACAGCGCCGCCAGCGACAGCACCCCGACCACGTCTGTGGCCAGCGGCAACAGGACCAGGACGGCCCCCATCAACAGGGCAGACGCGACGAACGGCCCGACGTGGCCGACCCGGTCGGAGACGTATCCGACGCCGAGGCGGGCGGCGATTCCGGTCGCGCCGACGAGACTGAGAGCCACCGCGCCGACCCAGGTTCCCAGGCCGATGTCCGAGGTGTACGCGGCTATGTGCCCGAACAGCACGTACAGCGTCGCGAAGACGAGCACCCACCCGATAAAGAGGAGGGCGAAGGCCGGTTGTCCGAGGAACGCACGGACCGCGTCCCGCTGTGACTCCGCGGGGGGTGCCGGTCGTCCGTCCGTGAACTCGCGAGTCACGTCGGCGCCGACGTCGTCCGGGTGGTCGCGTATCACGTAGGTCGCGCCCAGCAGTAACAGCGTGAACGGCACGACGAGAGCCAGAAACGCCGTCCGCCACCCGACGAGCGCGATCAGTCGTTGCGAGACTGCCGGAACGACCACCATGCCAGCACCGATACCGACCGTCGTGATCCCCATCGCGAGCCCCCGCCGACGGTCGAACCACCGCGGGACCGTCCCGTAGGCGACGACGAACAGCGTTCCCATACCCAGTGCCGTGACGACGCCGTAGGTGACGTACAGCGCCGGAACCGATCCCGCTCGCGTCGTGGCGAAGAGACCCGCCGCGTACAGAACCGTGCCGACAGCCATCGACCGCCGGACGCCGACGCTGACGACGAGGCTACCCACGAGCGCAGCCCCCGAGTACATCACCAGTGTGTGAACGGAAAACACGAACGAGGTCGCACCCCGGGACCGACCGAACGCCGCGAGCATCTCGGTGAAGAAGACGCCAAAGGAGTAGGCGATGCCGAACACGACGAACGCGGCGGTAAAACACGCGGCGACGACGACCCACCCGTAGTACACGTCAGCGAGGAACGGTAGGCGGCGGGTCACGGCTGGTCGTCAGACGCCGGGCTGGCACTGTCGCCCGTGTTCTCGCGTCCGTCTCCCTCGACCAGTTCGAAGACGAACATGGGCCAGTCGCGTTCGGCCTCGCGGTCGAACGTCTCCCGGTCGACGCCGGCGTCCCCGACTCGCAATTCGACGAGAGTTCCGATGTCGACCGCGGACAGCGGCGCGTCGATCCGCGTCGGGAGTCGGGCACCCGAGTCGAGTTCCACCACGCCGACGGTGTAGGTACCCAGTCCCTCGAACCCGGCGGGCGGGTGCCGGACATCGGTGTAAGTCACGACCGTCCCCGTCGTGGGCTGGTTCTCCACGCGGATGGCGTCGCCGCCACACTCGAAACAGGCCTCGCGCGGCGGGATCAGTATCGTCCCGCAGTTCTCGCAGACCCCGCCGAACAGATAGCCGTCGTCGAGCGCCGCGAAGAACCCGGGCACCGTGAACGGGCTCTGTGCCGACAGAAAATCGCGCGTCACGTCGACCTTCTCGCCGTGGTTCGAGCGACTGTCCGGCGTGGACCGGTCGGCGGGTCGCGCCGGGACGGCGTCACAGTCGCTTCGGCCACCCCCGTCTTCGGTCATGCGACTCCTCTCCGGACCATCGTCGGTCACGCGACTCCCCCCCGGAAGACGTGCGAGACGGTGAGAGAGTCGGCCGTCCCGCCCTCGCTGACGGTCAGCGCGACGTCGGCGCCGTCGACCGCCCGTTCGTCCGACGCCGCACCCGTGAGCTGGTCGTAGGCTTCGACCGCCTGGAGAACGCCGGTCGCACCGATGGGGTGGCCACGCGCCTTGAGTCCGCCGCTCGTGCTCATCGCGACCGGCGTCGAGGTCGCGGACCGTTCCTCGGGGGGGAGTGCGACCTCTGGCCCGTCGCCCGGTTCGACGAATCCGGCCGCCTCCGCGCTGAGCGCCTCGTTGATCGTAAAGGCGTCGTGGACCTCGGCGACGTCGACGTCGTCCGGACCGACCCCGGCGTCCTCGTAGGCCGCCTCGACGGCGGCACGCGCACCGGGCAACGCCGTGAGGTCGTGTTTCGCGATGCCGACGGTGTCCGAGTACACGCCGCTCCCGGCGACGCTGACTCGCTGGTCGGCCGAACAGAGTGTTTCTGCCGTCTCGGCGTCGGCGACCAGCGCGACCGCCGCCCCGTCGCTGACCGGCGCACAGTCGTAGAGTTTGAGCGGTGACGACACGTACTTCGACTCGAGGACCTCCTCGACGGTGAGTTCGGTGTGAAACTGTGCCCGAGGGTTCGCGACGGCGTTGCGATGGTTCTTGACCGCGATCCGCGCGAGGTCACGCTCGTCGTTGTCCGTCTCCGCGAGATACCGACGTGCGAGCAGTGCGTACATCGCCGGTCCGGTGATCCCCGCCCGCTGGTCGAGAACCCTGTCCAACCCCGCCATCACCGCGTCGGTGACCGCGTCGGTACCGTCACCGGTCATGTTCTCGAGACCGCCTGCGAGGACGACGTCGTAGACGCCGTGTCGGACGGCCTGGACCGCCTTCCTGATTGCGAGCGCCCCCGACGCCGCACACGCTTCGACGCGTTCGGCGTGGACCCCGCGGACGCCACACCACTCCGCGAGCACGGTCCCGTACATGATCTGGTTCTCGTAGGACATCGACTGGTTCCCCACGACGAGTGCGTCGAGCGTCGACCCAGGAGTGGCGTCGACCGCGTCGAACGCCTCGGTCATCGCGTACGCGAACATGTCCCTGCCGGTGAGTTCGGTGTCGCCGATGGGAGAGGTTCCTACGGAAACGAGCTCTGCCGGTCTCATGGCGGACCGATGCAGGCCATCGTACATAAATTCTCGTATCTTTCCGGACCCAGACCGCCCGGGACGGCCGGATGCCGGGTCGTGCCGAGCACGTATTACAGCTATACAGTTGTAATACTTTACGCGTCCGGCCGACTGCCGGTCGGCGAACGGTTTTACGCGACGACATCCCGACGCGCGAGTCGTCCCGGCCGCCGGTCCTGTCGCACTGGTGTCGAACGGTGGGTCGCCCGTCCGGTCGAACGAGTCCGTTCGAGCGCTCGCTCGTACTGCCTGCTGTAAGTCTGTTAAGAATCTCGCCATCCCGAGATAGCGAGTATCTTCACGAAGTTACAGCCGGCAGTATCAGGTGGAGTCCTCGTCACCAGAAAAGTGCTCGCGTCGCAGCCGCCAGACGTCGAACATGGCGCGGTAGGTTTCGGCGTAGATTTCGTACAGGTCGTCGTACAGGGTCGTCATTTCCGGGTCCGGCTCGTGGGATTGTTCGACACTGACAGCGCGGTCGGTCGCGTCCGCGAGCGTCCCGTAGACGTCGACGCCCATGCCGGCCAGCAGCGCGGCGCCTTTCGCACCCGGTTCCGACGCCGTGGGCACCCTGACGGCGTCGCCCAGGCCGTCGGCGAGGAGCTGGCGCCAGAACGCGGACTGGGTCCCGCCGCCGCTGACGTACGTCGCCCCGCCGGCGGACGGGATGTGCTCGTAGCAGTCCCGAACTGCGAGCGTGATGCCCTCGTAGACGGCCCGGAGGAAGTGGTCGCTCGTGTGTTCGGGTGCGATTCCCGTGAACATTGCCCGGGCTCCGGGTTCCAGGAACGGCGCTCGTTCTCCGGCGGCGCTGCGATACGGGTGGTAGAGGAGCCCTTCGGAGCCGGGCGGTAGCTTCCGGATGCGTCGTTCTATCGCCTCGTAGTCGTCCGTGTCGGCGAATTCGTCGACCGCCCAGTCGAGATTCGTCGTTCCAGCCATCGACGCCATCGCGCGGCTGGCGAGGCCATCCACGCCGAGGACTGTCGTTGTCCCCGACCCCGGAAACTCGGCGCTCGGCGAGTCGATGATCGTCTGGTTCAGCGCCGTTGTCCCGAGGACCGACGAGCTATCGCCGACGGTCGCGACGCCGCTGCCAAACGCCGAGGCGGCGACGTCGTTCACGCCCGAGACTACGGGCGTTCCCGCCGGCAGACCGGTCGCGGCCGCGGCCGTCTCGTCGACCGTCCCCGCTACGTCGGCGCCTGGGACGATCGGGGGCCGCAAGTCCGGGAGGTCCGAGAGCCCGACGAGTTCGCCGACGTCGTCGGCGTACGCCTCCGCCTCGACGTCGAGATACGGGAGCGAGGCGTCGCTGAAGTCGGTGTTGACCGTCCCGGTGAGTTTGTACCTGAGCCAGTCTTTACAGAACAGCAGTGTCGAGGCCCGTTCGAGCGCCGACGGTTCGTTGTCGGATAGCCAGCACAGCACGACCAGACTCACGCCGGGGAACAGTTCGCTCCCGCAGATGTCCCGCAACGCGTCGGCAGTACCGGTCTCGCGCCACCGGCGCACGTAGTCGCGTGCACGGCCATCGTTCCAGAGAACCGCGTTCCGGACCGGGTCGCGGTCGTCGTCGAGCAGCCAGCAGCCGTCACCCTGTCCGGTCACGCCGACCGCGAGGACGTCCGTCTCCGCGTCGAGCGCCGAGACGACCTCGCCGACGGCCGCCCGGCACCGCCGCCAGGTCGCCGCCATGTCCTGCTCTCTCCAGACCGGTCGCGGCGTCAGTATCTCGTTCGAAACCGCCGCCCGGTGTATTTCACGACCGTCGGGGGAAAACGCGGCCGCCTTGATCCGCGTTGTGCCGGCGTCTATCCCAACAAGTACTTCAGTCATACGTCATCGGGTACAGTCAGCGGACGTAAATAGCCAACTGAAAAACACCGCAGTAAGAAAAAGTTAAATATGTTCGGTCGAGTGGTACTTGCCAGCGCGAAAAAAGTTCGAGAGACGGCTTCGCGCGTGCGTGCACCGCCGGTCAGCGACCGTCCTGGCGAACGCGCCGGGTAGCGACCGAGCGACAGTGGGCGCCAGAGACGAACGTTCGCCATGGTACGAACTGCACTGATAACGGCCCTGATCGACGAACCGAGCCGCAGACGCCTCACCGACGAACTCGGCATCGAAGTCGAGTATCGTCCGTTCACCGACCGCCACAGGCGGCTTTCCGAGACTGAGCTGACGGAGTTGCTGGACGGCGTCGAGATACTGGTCGTCGGCTACGAGAGCGTGAGCGCCGACGTCCTCGACGCGGCGCCCGATCTCCAGGTCGTCGCCTGTACCCGCGGCGGACCCGAGGCCAACGTCGACATCGAGGCAGCCACCGACCGGAACGTTCCGGTCCTGTACACGCCGGGACGGAACGCGGTGAGCGTCGCCGACTTCACCCTCGGACTGGTGGTCGCCGCCGCCAGGAATGTCGCACGGGGCCACCACCTCCTCCGGACCGGGTTCTACACCGGCGAACCGGGCGGGGACGCCGCCGCGGCGGGAAGCCGCGAGGACGTAACCTGGGGGATCTCGGAGGGGGCCCCGTACAACGAACTCCGGGGTCCGGAACTCGCCGGCAAGACGCTCGGTATCGTCGGGTTCGGCGTGATCGGTCGCAAGGTCGCCGCCCGGGCGTCGGGCTTCGACATGGACGTCGTCGCCTACGACCCCTACGTGGGCGCCGACGAGATACGCGACCACGGGGTAGCCGAAGTACCGCTCGACGAGCTGTGCCGGGAGTCGCGGTTCGTGACGCTCCACGTCCCGGTCACGGAAGACACCCGGGGTCTCCTCGGTCGCCGGGAACTCGACCTGCTGTCCGACGACGCGTACGTCGTCAACACGTCTCGCGGTGCGGTCCTCGACGGGGACGCGCTCGTCGAGACGCTGGCGGCCGGAGAACTGGGCGGGGCGGCGCTGGACGTGTACGACCGGGAACCGCTCCCTGACGACCACCCGCTGCTCGACCTCGAGAACGTGGTCACGACGCCACACATCGCGGGTGCTGCGACGGAGGTCACGGAACGTCACTCGGAGATGGTCGCGGACGGGGTCGCGGCCCTGCTCGACGGTGGAACCCCGGAATACGTCGCCAATCCCGACGCTCTTTCCGGGTTCCACGGATCGGGGGGACAGTGATGACCGACGACGACGAGGCGCCGCTGCGCGAAGAGCGCGAGGCTGTCAGTCGTCTCGGCCGGCGGCTGCTTCGCGATGGACTCACGGTCAGCACGGGAGGAAACGTCAGCGCCCGCACGGGAGACGCGGTCGCGGTCAGCCCGTCCGGCGTCCCGTACGGGGAGATCGACCCCCCGGACGTGCCGACCATCGACGTCGACGGCACGCAGTTGTCGGGCGACCACGACCCCTCGAGCGAGACGCCGATGCACCTGGCTATCTACCGGGACCGGCCGGACGTCGGCGGCATCGTCCACACCCACTCCCCGTTCGCGACGACGTTCGCCGTGCTCGGCGAACCCATCGCTGCGACGCACTACCTGATCGCCTACGCCGGTGACCGGGTGCCGGTCGCCGGGTACGCGACCTACGGCACGGAGGAACTGGGCGAACTCGCCGTGGAAGCACTGGACGACCGGTACAACGCCTGCCTCTTGCAGAACCACGGCGTCGTCGCGACCGGGAGCACCGTCGATTCCGCCTTCGAGGTCGCGCTCATGGTCGAGTACTGTGCCCGCGTCCACTACCAGGCCCGGGTGATAGGCGAACCCGTCTCGCTCTCTGCCGACCAGATGGACCGGCTCCTGGAACTGTTCGAAGGGTACGTGTAGCCGGGACCCGGCCTCCACGCGCCACCGGTCGCACCGCAGCTCGACGATAAATATAAGTTATGTATAGAAAGTTTTATTTATGTCCTGTGAGTCGGGATGACCATGGATCCGCAATCAGGCGATCCCGAACACGAGAATCTCGACAATCAGCGGCGTAAACTGATGAAGCAGTTGGGCCTCGGCGCCTTCGCGACGAGTTCCGGACTGTTCGCTGGCTGTGGCGGCGACGGTAGTGATGGTGGCGACGGCGGCGACGGTGGTAGCGACGGCGGCGACGGTGGTAGCGACGGCGACGGCGGTGGTAGCGACGGCGACGGCGGCGATGGCGGCGACGGTGGTGGCAGTGACGGCGGCGACGGCGGCGACGGCGGGACGGACCAACTACCGTTCCCGCGCGACGACCCGGAGGCGTTCAGCGACATCACCCTGGGGTTCGTCGACGACGGCGGGCTCGGTCCGCTGACCGATCTCTACGGATACTTGATCGAGGAGGAGGTCGGCGCGGACTTCGGGGTGACGACCCACCCCTACCAGCAGCTCTACGAGAAGCTGACGAGCGAGTTCCTGACCGGCGAACCGCCGGGTGACCTCGTCGCGTATCCGCCGATCTTCCTGGGAGACATGAACTCTCGAGGCGTCTTCGCGAGCCTCGACGGGTACCTCGAGGAATACGAGGGGACCGACGAGTTCGTCAGCGACGTGTTCGACCCCTTCTGGGACTTTTACTGTAAGTACAACGGAAACGTCAAAGGGATCCCCATCGACGGGGACATCCTGGTCGTCACCTACAGACCGTCGTTCTTCGAGGACGAACAGCTACAGGAACAGTACCAGGACGAGTACGGCGAGGAACTGACCCCGCCCGACACGTGGCCCGAGTACAACCAGCAGGCGAAGTTCTTCACCGAGAACACCGACAAGTTCGGCACGGTGCTCCACGGACAGCGGCCGTGGTGCTGGTCGATGTGGATGAACCGTGCCGCCAGCAACGGCGCGGTGTACTTCGACGAGGACATGGAGCCGATGGTCGACAGTCCCGAAGCCGTCGAGGCGCTGGAACACATGGTCGAGACGCTCGAGTACAGCCCCGAGGGGACGGCACAGTTCGACTCTCCCGAGGTCCTGAACACGTGGGCGGACGGCAAGACGGTCATGTCCGAGTGGTGGGTCACTATCACGCAGGTCGCTCCGGACGCGCCGGTCTTTGGCGACCAGGGCGTCATACAGATGCCCGGGTGGGAGCAGGACGACGGCTCGATCAAGCGGACGTCGGTCCAGGCGTACGCCCGCATTCTCGGGATTCCGGAGAACATCAGCGAGGAACGACAGCGGGCAGCGTTCTACGCAGCCCTCCGACTCGCGCGAAACCCCGTCGGCAGACATCACACCACCAACGCCCACATGGGGACGGAGGGGTACGCCGAGAGCATGTACGACGACGAGGCGGTCCAGCTGCTGCTCGAGGAGGACGACCTGATGAACCCCGACGCCGAGGTCGACGGCGACAGGATAGAGCGCGGGAACAGCCAGGTGTACGACTCGGAGGACATGGCCCGCCAGTACATCGACGGGAACCGGGCGAACCACCAGGTGGGCTTCCCACAGCCCCAGTGGCCGGGTGCCCGCCAGTACAACACGGCGATGGGCGTCCACGTCCAGGAGGCACTGACCGGGCAGAAGTCCCCCGAGCAGGCGCTGTCCGACCTCGCCGACGAGATGGCGACGATCAGAGACGACCTCGGCCGCGAGGAACAACAGGAGTTCTGGAACGGGTTCGTCGAGAAGGCGAAGCGGTACGATTATATGTAACGGCTGCGGGTGCATCTGGTATCGAAGGTGTCGCCGCCACATGTCAATACGAGATAAGCTATCTGTCATCGGCCCGGAGCGCAAGCGGAACGACGAGCGGTGGCTGGCCTACGGATTCGTGACGCCCGCGACTGTGACGGTGCTGGTTCTCACGACGGTGCCGCTGCTGTGGTCGCTGTGGCTCACGTTCCACCAGTGGCAGCCCGGCATCACCACTGGCGCGGAGTTCAACGGGATCGAAAACTACGTGTGGGCGCTGACTTCCTCGCGGTTCTGGCACTCGGTCCAGAACTTCGTCTACTACGGCGTCGTCGGCACGACCGTCCAGGTCGCCCTGGCGCTCGCGCTCGCGCTCGCACTCCACACCTACGTCCAAGACAGCCGCCTGCGGCTCGGGCTGCTCGTCCTGTTCATCCTCCCGATGATGTTTGCAGGCGTGATCGTCGCCGGCATCTGGAAGCTGATGTTCACGCCGAGCGGCGGCGTGGTCAACGGGCTCTTCCAGCTGGTCGGCATCGGTCGAGTCAACTGGCTCGGCTCTCGCTGGATGGCGCTCACGGCACTCATGATCGCGGACGTGTGGCAGTGGACCGGCTTCCCGCTGATCATCCTCTACAGCGGGCGCGCCTCGATCAACGACTCGATGTACAGGGCAGCCCGTATCGACGGCGCCTCCACGTGGATGATATTCCGCCGGATAACCTTCCCGCAGCTCAAGAACCTCATCGTCATCGCCTTCATCCTCCGTTTTCTGGGCGTGTACAAGCTCTTCGACAAGCTGTTCGTGATGACCCGCGGGGGGCCGGGGTCGGCGACGGAACTCCCGACGTACCTGGCGTATCTGAAAGGGCTGCGCCAGTTCCAGATCGGGCGCGGTGCCACGATCACGTGGCTCATCGTCGTCGGACTCGTCGTCATAATGTACCTGTTCTATCGCGTATCCAGCGAGCAAGTGGAGGTACAACAGTGACCACCCGTCGCGGCGTCGAACCGGTCGTCGGGAAGGCGTTGCTGTTCGGATACGCCCTGTTTATTCTGTTTCCGCTCCTCTGGGCGGTGAACACCGCGTTCAAACCTATGTCAGATATTCTGAAATTCCCGCCCGTCTGGTTCGCCGAGAGCTACACGCTGGACCCGTTCATGACGGTCGCAACCAGCCCGACCGTTCAGGCCGCGTTGCTCGACAGCCTCGTGATAAATACGGGGCAGACGGCCGTCACGATGGTGTTCGCGACGCTTGCCGGATACGGTTTCTCCCGGTTCCGTGAAATCACACGGGCCCGACGAGTCGTGTTTCTGATTCTGGCGCTGTCGTTTCTGCCCGCCGTGACCATCGTGCTTCCGATGTTTTTCATCTGGGACTGGCTCAACCTCCTCGACACGCGTCTCGGTATCATCATCGCGTACTTCTCGTTTAACGTCCCGTTCGCGACGTGGCTGATGCGCGACTACTTCGACCGGATACCCCTCTCGTACGAACGGGCCGCCCGCGTCGACGGGTACTCGCGGTTCAGAACGATGCGGAAAGTTGTCGTCCCACTCGTCATGCCCGGTGTGTTCGCCGTCACGGTACTGGCGTGGATCTTCGGGTGGACCGAATTCCTCTTTGCGTTCATCCTCGGTTCCGAGAACGTGACGACGTACACGGCCCTGTACCCGAACTTCCAGGCTGACCGCGCAATCCTCTACAACAGACAGATGTCGCTCGCGCTCATCGCGCTGGTCCCGCCGATCGTCCTGATCGTCGGTCTGCGACAGCGGGTGGTCGACCTGTTCTGACCGCGGCCACGCGGCTCGGGTTCTCCGAAAGACCGTCCAACCGCCAGCGATAGCCCCGGCGCTCCCGGTCCTCGCCTCGACGACGATCGTGTTAACGGTCGAAATACCCTCACAAACCGATACCGTCCCGGCCAGGGTTTTGTCGCGTCACAAAACATTGAATACAGTCGGAGTAGATCGGGGTGCTAGAGATGGCTGACGTCACGATAGAGAATCTTCGCAAGGAATACGGCTCACTCGTCGCAGTCGACGATATCTCACTTACGCTCCCGGAGGGTGAATTGCTGGTGCTGGTCGGGCCCAGCGGGTCGGGGAAGTCGACCGCTCTGGAGATGATCGCCGGCCTGACCGAACCGACGGGCGGGACGATCGAGTTCGGCTCCGAAGAGGTGACCGACCTGCTTCCCGAGGACCGGGACATCAGCATGGTGTTTCAGGATCTCGCGCTCTATCCACACATGACGGCGTTCGAGAACGTGGCGTTCCCGCTGCGGGCAGACGGCGACCGACCCGACAGCGAAGTGCAGGACCAGGTCGTCGAAAGCGCCGAACTCGTCGACGCAGACCACCTCCTCGAGGACAAGGTGACCGAACTGTCTGGCGGACAACGTCAGCGGGTCGCGCTCGCCCGGGCGCTGGTCAGGGAGCCGGAGGTGTTCCTGCTGGACGAACCGCTCAGCGACCTAGACGAACTGCTCAAACGCAAGCTCAGGTCGGAGATCGCCAACCTGCAAAACCAGCTCGAGATCACGGCGGTCCACGTCACCCACGACCAGGAGGAGGCGATGACTATCGGGGACAGGATAGCGGTCATGTGGGAGGGCGACATCGCCCAGCTGGGGACCCCGAGAGACGTGTTCGAGCAGCCCGCGACGCCGTTCGTCGCGTCGTTCATCGGGTCACCCCAGATGAACATGTTCCACGTGACGGTCGAGCGTCTCGACGACGACGTCGTCTTCCTGGGGAACGACGACCTCACGTTTCAGCTCCGGGGAGAACAGCGAGACGCTGTCGAGGCGGCGACCAGTGACCGGCTCACGGTCGGCATCCGTCCACAGCACGTCGGGTGGTCCGAGACATCGCCGAGCGACGAGACGCCCCACGTGGGCGTGCGGACGACGGTCGTCGAGATGATCGGGACTCAGGACATTGTGCACTGTCGGACGGACGCCGGCACCGAGCTCAGGGCGAGCTTCGAGAGCGAAACCGTCTCCGAAGAGCAGGACGGCTACCTGACGTTCGACCCGGACACGCTCCACCTCTACGACGGCCAGGAAGAGAACTCCGAACGACTCAACTGACCGGCGGCCCCGGCCACGTCAGGCCAGTCAGCGCACTGTCACAGCTAAAAAACACGGACGCGAGTGGCGATGCCGGAGAAGTGACTCGGGGCGGCCCGCCTCAGACGACGGCGAACGCACGGACCGACGCGCCGCTGGTGCCCTGGTAGTTGACCGGCAGGTAGCCAAATCGGGCGCGGCGGGTCGTCGCTCCGTCGAGCACCGTCCCGAGGTTTCGGAGCTCTTCGACCGGGAGTACGTCGTTTTCCAGCAGGGGAAGGTGGGACTCGTCGGCGCCGACGTCGGTCGCGGGGCCGTGTGCCGGCACCTCGCTGCCCCATCCGCCGACGCTGAGTGTGTCGATACCGACGGCTTTGAGTTCTTTCGAAGCCAGGTACGACGCTGCTCCGCCGGACAGATGCGGAAACTCGAAGAGGTACTCGGTCGTCCGCCCGTGGTACTGGTCCCACCCGGTGTGTAACATGACGACGTCGCCAGTCCGGACTGCCCCGTCGAACTGTTCGAGCGTCTCCCGCTGGATCGTCCGTTCCGGCTCGACCGGTGTCAGGTCGAGCACCACACCCTCGCCCATGAACTTCGTGAGCGGGTAGTCGTCGACTGTTTTTCCCTCGGGGATGAAGTGGAGCGGCGCGTCGAGATGGGTGCCGGCGTGCGAGGGCATCTCGACCGACTCCATCGTCGCTCCGTCGCGGGCCGCCCAGGCGGTCTGTTTCGACTCGAACGCCGGTAGCGTCGGCCAGGCCGGAGCGTCGTTTGCGAGCGGGTTACTCAGGTCGATGACGGTGTCGCCGTCGAACATGTGCCGGAATCGTCATCCCGGCGTATAAATCTGGCGAGGGCAACAAAGGCTTATTCAGATGGAACCGTATCTGTAGCCATGCCAGACGCGCCAGGTGGCCACGAGGACGGCTGTGGATGCAAGGTCGGGTCGCTCTGTGTCGAGTACGACCTCGATGGGGTCGACCCGCGACTCCAGGAACAGTGGACGGCCGAGGACGGACCCAGCGTTCGCGACCTGACGGACTGGTTCAACAAGCAGCTCATCCACAAGCGGCTCACGGAGGAACACGAGTTCCCGCTCGAACGCGAAGTCGACCTCTTCTACGACCTCCTCCAGTCGGATGAGATCGGGTCAGGTACCCAGCTCGAGGCGAAAAGCCGGCTGGAGGGGTTCAACCTCGACGTCGAACGGCTCGAGAGCGACTTCGTCTCCCACCAGACGATGTATCGCCACCTGACCGACTGTCTCTCCATCACCTACGAGCGCGAGGCCGACCCCGACCGGCTGCGCGAGAAGTTCGACGAGAAAGTGGGACGGCTCGAACAGCGCGTCGAAATGGTCGTCACGGAAGAGCTCGGCCGCCTCTCGAACGAGCCGTGGTTCACGCTCGGCGAGTTCGACGTGTTCATGAACCTCACGGTCACGTGCCGTGACTGTTCGTGTCACGACAGTGCCCGCGTACTCGTGGCAGACGACGGGTGTGACTGCAACGACACGGAGCGTTCGAACGACGGCGGAAAGCTGTCCCCGAGTCAGTAGAAGTAGAGAGCGACGAGCCCGCTGCCGAAACAGAGGCGGTGTTTGCAGGCTCTACGTCCACCACCCGGGGCAGTATTATTAAGTATACTCCGATGTTGGTCGGGAACGATGGGTCATCTCCACCCGGATTTCAGCGAGGACACCGTCGTCGTCACCGGCGGTAGCTCCGGTATCGGACGGGAAATAGCGCTTCGGTTCGCCCGGGCGGGTGCGACAGTCGTCAACGGCGACGTGCGCGAAGAGCCCAAAGACGGCGAGTATCCGACCCACGAGCTGGTCACCGACGCGGGCGGGACGGCAGTGTACGTCGAGACTGACGTCTCGGACGTCTCCGACCTCGAGAATCTGGTCGACACCGCCCGCGAGCACGGCGGGGTCGACGTCATGGTGAACAACGCGGCGATCGCGACAGGCGGGTCGTTTCTGGAGGTCACACCCGAGCAGTTCGACGAGATCCACCGGGTCAACGCGAGAGGTGTCTACTTCGGGACCCAGGTCGCCGCCAGTGACATGGTCGACCGGGACGACCCCGGCGTCGTCGTCAACGTCGCCTCGATCAGTTCGAACGTCGCACAGTACGGACAGACTCACTACGACTCGACGAAGGGCGCGATCCGGATGATAACGCGCGGGACGGCCCTGGAACTGTCCGACCACGGCATCCGGGTCAACGCGGTCGCGCCGGGACAGATCGCGACCGAATTCGCCGAAGGATGGGCCCAGCAGGCCCACGACCTGCTCGAAAACGACGAGTTCATCAAGCCGATACCGCTCGACCGGGTCGGCTATCCCGAAGACGTCGCCGGTGCGGTCCTGTTTCTCGCGTGCGAGGAGGCGGACTACATCACCGGACAGCTCCTCGGCGTCGACGGGGGCTGGCAGGCCATCTGAGGGACGCGGCTGGCAGCTGTTTGCAGTCTCGAACCCGTTTGACCGGGTTGGTTTGACGGGGTTTTTTTAATCGTGTGAGGAGACGCGAGGGTATGTCCGGACAGTCGAACCCGGACCCGGCCTCGGGTCCGTTCTCTATGGACGCGAACTGGACGAGTCAGTACGTCGACGGCACGTGGCAGGAGGCGGGCGACCGGGAACGCCTCGCAGTCGAAGACCCGTCGACCCGGGACCGGGTCGCGACCGTTCCCGCCGGCACGACCGCGGACGTCGACGACGCGTACGCGGCTGCAGTCGACGCACAGTCCGCGTGGGCCGAGACGCCGCCGAACCGTCGCGCGAAGGTTCTCCGCCAGGTCGGGGACGTCCTCGCGGCCAACAGCGACGCGCTCAGAGACGTTCTCCGGGCCGAAGCCGGCAGCACGGAGATCAAGTGTGACTTCGAGCTCTCCGCGACGACCGAGGTCGTCCACGAGGCGGCATCCGT
>CAZIVN010000020.1:0-17462 GCA_964542685.1 uncultured Halobacteriales archaeon | reverse complement strand
TCGCGCCGACCGAGGCCGTCGAGGAGTACTCCGCCGACGCGTTCCGCCAGGCGCTCGCACTCGGCGGACAGCCCGGCGCGGACGTCCAGTTCCAGTGGAAGGAGGTCCGGTCTGCCTCGCGGTTCCTCACGAAGGTGTGGAACATCTCGCGGTTCGCGACCGACCACGTCGACGAGGACACGCCCGACGTCATCTCGCCGGCGTACCGCGACGCCGACCGCTGGATCCTCTCGCGCTGTGCCGAGGTCGCCGACACCGTCGCCGACCACATGGACGAGTACCGCTACGACGCCGCCCTGCGCGAACTCCGGGAGTTCGTCTGGCACGACCTGGCCGACGACTACCTCGAACTCGTGAAGGGACGGCTCTACGAGGGCCGTCCGGGCGAGCGTGACGCGGCCCGACACGCGCTGTACACGGCGCTGTCGGCCAGTCTCCGCATGCTGTCGCCGTTCTCCCCGTTCGTCACCGAGGAGATCTGGGACAACCTCCCGGCCACCGAGGGGTCGATCCACGACGCCGACTGGCCGGCCGTCGAGACCGACGACGAGGCCGGCACCCGGCGCGGCGCACTCGTCGCCGACGTGGCGAGTGCCGTCCGGGCCTGGAAGTCAGACGAGGGCATGGCGCTGAACCAGGAACTGTCGAAGGTCGAGGTGTACCCCGACGACGACTACGAGGGGGCCGTCGACACGTACGACCTGAGCGAGACGGTCAACGCGCCCGTGTACGTCCGCGAGGGGCGCCCGAGCGTCGAGGAGGTCCCCGTCGAGGTCGACCCGGACCACAGCGCCATCGGACCGACGTTCCGCGACAAGGCCGGCGCGGTCGTCGCGGCGCTGGAGGAACGGGGCCCACAGGAACTGCAGGCCCAACTGGCGACGAACGGCGAGGTCGAGATCGAGGCCGGCAACGAGGTACTGGTCGTCGACGGCGACATGTTCGAGGTCGTCGAGGAACTGCGCGCCGAGAGCGGCGAGGCCGTCGACGTCGTCGAGGGCGACCTGGCGACGATCCTCGTCTTCCCGTAATCGGCGTCTAGAGACTCGCCGGCAGGTTCGTCGTCAGTGCCGCGGCGTCGAACAGGAGCAAGACGCCGACGAGCGTCGCCGCGAGGAACAGACCGCGGGCCTCGCGGGCCGGTTCGCGCACCTTCTTGTCGTCGGTCCCGTCCGCAACACGTGCGCCGCCGACCTCGACGAGTGCGGCGAGCGTGAACCACAGCGCGACCATCGCCAGCACGAGGTACCCGCGACCGCTCCCGAACAGGCTGTCGACCGTGTAGGCCGCCCCCGCCATGTGCCCGCCGGTCAGGAGGAGAACGACGGCGCTGGCCCGGGAGAGGGTCCGCAGTTTGGCCACGAGCGCACCGAGCGGCGTCGCGTTCAGACCCCCCTCGCGTGCCAGCGGGAGGACGACGAGGGCGACGAACGCGACGCTCCCGACCCAGGCGGCCGCGAACAGCAGGTGGAGTCCGTACACGAGGGTATCGACGAGTGCCATGGACGACTCTGACGAGCGCGGCGATTTCAGGATTCCGTTCGACGGCGAGCGGGCAGGCTACACGTCGCGGACGCAGGCCGGACACAGCAGGCGAACCGTCGAGCCGTCGTCGGGGCCGATGACGGTCTCCAGGTCGTCGACGTTCGTTCGGGTGCCACAGCGCTCGCAATCGGCCGTCGGGTCGGCGTCGTCCTCCGTCAGCAGCGACTCGACAGAGAACTCGCTGCTCTCGGCCGCCACGCCGCCGTCCGAGGCGGCCGACCGGACGCCCATCGGCGGACGCTCGTCGATCTCCTCGATGCCACTCAGTGCCTCCAGGAAGAACTCCTCGGACAGTTCCGCCGAGAGCCCCGCGCCGCCGTACAGGCGCGTCACGACCGTCTCGTGCAGTTCCGTCGGCGAGACGTCGGTGTCCGCCGCGACGGTGCTGAGCGCCGCCTCGACGCGCTTCTCGTACGACTCGTGGTCGGTGTCGTCGAGGTAGGCGTCGACGATCCCTGGCAGGTACGTCCGGACGGTCTCGTCGGCGTCCCAGTCGCGGGGGAACACCTCGTCGATCGCTCGCAGGCGGTCGTGGTCGACGTCCGCACGCGGTGCCTCCGCCGTGGGCGGCGACGGCGCTCGCTGGGGCTCCCCGGCCGCACTGCCGGTGGGGGATCGCTCGCGGTCGTCGGTGGCACGCCCGCCGGTGTGGGTGGCGGCCGACTCCCCGGGCGCCAGCCGGCCGGCCGCGACGTCGGACACGAGGCTCAGTGCCTCCTGGAACGACGCCGGGTCGTACCCCCGGTACTCCCGGTACAGCGCGTCGACGCGGTCGCGCAGCTCGGCGGGGACTCGAACCGTCTCGTAGTCCGACCCCGGCTGACGCTCGCCCATGTCGGATTCAGACGAACTTTTTTCGTAAATAACTTCCGGCACCGGTCTGTCCAGGACTTCGACGACCAGCGGGCGGCGACGTCGTTCCGAAGGACAACGGCTTTGTCCGCGGCGCGACCAGCCCCGTCCGGACCCTCCATGCGTTCGCGCCGCCCTCGACGGAGGTGGCCGTCGCCGTGACGGTGCGGCCACGTCCCCGGCAGGTCACTCGTATCGCCCGCGTCGAACTGCGCCGGTCGGTCAGGAAGGCCCGTGCAAACCGGACCCAGTTCGTGTTGCTGGCAGTTAGCGCCCTGCTTTTCGTGCTACTGGCGCTCGCCGCTGCGGCCCTCGCCTGGGGCGGTGGGCGCACGCTCGCTCGCGGCGTGGACCCGCCGTTCGCCGTGGTTCCGACGGCGCGTGGCGTCGCCGGCCTCGCGGCCGTCTCGTCGGCGGTGTTCGCGACGGCCCGGACCGCCGGGCAGGCGGCCGACCTCGACAACGCCGACGGGGTCCTCTCGACGGTGCCCGTCGCGGACGCCGCCATCGGCGCCATGGTCGCGGAGGCCGGGCGCCTGTTGCTGATTGCGGGGCCGTTCGTCGCGCTGGTCGGCGGGAGTTTTGCGGTCGCCGCCGGCGCGCCCTCGATGGCCGCGACGCTCCCGTTGACGGCGACGGCGCTGTTGCTGGTGTCGTACCCCGTGGGCTTCGCCGCCGGGTTCGCCGTCAGGTACGTCCTCACCCACTACCCGCCGGTCGCGGCCCACCGGACGCTGGTCGGTGCGGTCCTGCTGGTCGCCTGGATGACCGTCGCCCTGTCGGGCGCGCTCGCCGACCTCGGGGGGACGCTGTTCGACCCGCTGGCGGCGACGCCGCTCGGCTGGCTCGCCGACCTCCTCTTCCTGGGCGTGCCGGGCGTGACTGCAGACCCCGTACGGGCCGCCGCCGCCCTCGCCGTCGCCGTGCTCGTCGCGGCGCCGGCAGTCGTCGCGGCCGTCCGCGTCTCGGCAGTCGTCTGGCTGTCGGACCCCCCAAGGAACGACCAGGCGGCCGCCGAGGGGCGTCGGGACGTCGGCCTGTTCGACCGCCCGGCCATCCGCGCCGTCGCCCCGGGGGAGACACGGGCGGTCGCGACGGTCGTCTGGCGCCGGGCCCGCCGCGCGCCCATCGAGTTGACGTACGTCCTCTACCCCGTCTTCTTCGGAATCTACGTCATCCAGGACGTCTTCCAGCGCGGGGCCGTCCCGACCTACGTCCCCTCGACGCTGTTGCTGTACGCCGCCTGGGCCGTCGGCGCGGCGGTCACGCTGAACCCGCTCGGAGCACAGGGGCCCACGCTGCCGGCGACGCTGTCCAGCGGAATCGACGGTCGGACGTACCTCCGCGGCCACCTCCTGGTCGCCGCCGTCGTCGGCGCGCCCCTCGCGACCGCGCTGACGGTCGGGGCTGCCGTCGCGAGCCCCCTCGGACTCGCCGAGGTGGTGTTGCTGGCCGCCGTCACGCCGCCGTGTTCGGTCGCCGCAGCCGGCCTGGCGGCGGGCGTTGGCGTCCTGTTCCCGCGCTTTGGCACGGTGTCGGTGACGAACAACCGCGAGGCGGTCGTCCCGAGCAAGAGCGCCGGCGTCGCCTACTCGCTGGTCCTCCTCGTTCTCCTCTCGCTCGCCGCCGTCGGAGTCGACCCCACCGCTCGCGGCCTCGTCGTCGACGCCCTCGGCGTCTCCCCGGCCGCGCTCGTGGTCGGCTCGCTGGTGCCGCTCGCGGGCTGTTCGTACCTCTCCTACCGGTACGCGGCGAGCAGGTTGGGGACGTACCGACTGGAGTGACTGCGCTCAGAGGAACCGCTCGGGCGCGACCTCGACGAGCTTCTTCCGGAAGACCGTGTACAGGAGCGACGCGGCGACCATCGCCAGGACCACCAGTCGCACCTCGCCGTCGAACACGACCAGTCCGGGCGCGGCGAACGCGGCCCCGACGACGAAATCCTCGGGTGCGCCGTCGTACCGGATCCACTGTCGCGGCGCCAGCCAGCGCCCCCGGACGTGCAGGTACACCGCCTTGTCCGAGGTGCCCAGCCAGGGGCGAGTCTCCAGGCCACCGCCGATCACGTCGCTGGCGGAGTGAACCGCCGCCGAGAGGAAAAAGAGCGCGACGCCGACCGGCACCGGGTCGGGGACGACGAGCGCCACGACGGCCGCCGGGACCGCGAGGACCCAGTAGCCCACCGGGAAGTGCAGCGTCCGGCGGTGGGTCGCGACGAGGTCGAGGTCCGGGAAGATCCCACCTGCGAGTGCGCCGACGGCGGCCGCGAGCACGACCGCCGGCGCCAGCGTCGGGACGGCGACGACGGCGGCCGCCGCTATCGCCAGGCCGACGAACGCGTGCGTGGTCGCCATCATGGCGTGTGGGAACGGGGTGACGTGGGAAAACGCTGACGCCAGTCCCGTGGTAGCACCCCGCTGTGTCCCGCGAGGCCGTCGTCGATGCTCGTCGCGGCCGCCGATCTCGCCGCGGACCGACCGCTTTTGCCGTCGGCGTCCCAACCGCCGGGCATGAGCATCACGCTGTACCAACTGGACGGCTGTCCGTACTGCGAGAACGTCGCCGACCGACTGGACGAACTGGGCGTCGACTACGAGTCGGCGTGGGTCGAGGGCCTGCACTCGACCCGGGACGAGGTCAAGCGGGTCTCGGGCCAGCGAGCCGTGCCCGTCCTCGTCGACGACGAGACGGGCGTGACGATGGCCGAGTCCGAGCGCATCCTGGAGTACGTCGAGCGGAGCTACGCCTGATCGCCGCGGGCTCGTCGTCAGGCGCTGTGCCGACCACGTCGCCGCCGGTCAGGCCTCGCCCGGTTCGTCGACGGTCACCAGTTCCTCGACGTCCGGCAGCGAGGCGTCCCGTTCGACGATCTGGCGGAGCCGATCGGTGTGTTTCTCGGCGGCGTAGGCCGCGAGCTGGTCGCCATCCAGAGCACCGCCGTCGGCGTCGGCGGCGTCGCTGACGCTCCGCCGGACGAGGTCGGCCAGTTCCGTCGTCACCTCGGTCAGCAGTTCCGGCTCGACGGTACCGCTCCCGACCAGTTCCTTGAGTTTGGCCATCCCGAACCCGACGTGGCGGCCCTCGTCGCCGCGAATCTTCCGGAAGCCGGCGACCAGGCCGGGCAGTGCCACGCCCTCGGTGTCCGCCGAGAAGGAGGCCTCGGCGCCGTAGTAGCCGGTCTGGGCGAGGATGCCCTCGACGGCCAGGTGGTAGTGACAGTACGCCCGGGCGCGGGTCTCCGGCGTGTCCTCGGTCAGCAGTCGGTCCATCGCCGCCTCGTTGCGCTCGAACAGTTCCTCGTAGGCGGCGTTGAACCAGCGGTCGTCGGTCGGGCTACTGTGTTCCAGGCCCCTGTCGGCTTCCTCGGGTGCGATCACTGCCCGCCAGTACCGGTCGAAGAAGTCGGCGTGTTTGGCCTCCTCGTACAGCTGGGTCGTGACGAACAGCTGGTCGTTCACGTCCTCCAGGACGACCGCGAGGGGCGCCAGGTCCTCCGTGACTGCCGTCTCGCCGGCCCCGAACAGTGCCAGCAGGCGCCGCAGAGCGTCGAACCGTCCCGGATCGAGCGTCGAGACGCGCTCGCGGTCCGTCGACAGGTCGATGCTCGCCGGATCCCAGTGGCGCTCGACCGCGTTGCGGTAGTAGCGGTACGACCGCGCGTCGGGGTCGAGTCCCGCCGTGTCGTCGGTTGCCATACGGACGCTTCGGACGGTGCCTACGAAAACCGTTCGGCCGCGTCGAGTCCCGTTCGGCCGCGTCGAGTCCCGTTCGGCAGTATTATCCTCGCCGACCCGCTACCGGTGGACATGGACGGCGAAATCACGGTCGACGAACTGGAACGGCTCCTCGCGGACGGGGCCGACGTCCGGGTCGTCGACATCCGCCCGCCAGCGAGTTTCCGGCGGGGGCACATCCCCGACAGCGAGAACGTCCCGTTCGGGCAGTTGCCCGACGAGATCGAGCGGTTCGCCGGTGCCGATCGGATCGTCACCGTCTGTCCCCACGGGAAAGCGAGCGTCCAGGCCGCCCAGCTGTTCGGCTCGTTCGAGGGCACCGCCGACGCCGTCGTCGAGAGCCTCGAGGGTGGCCTGGAGGCGTGGGACGGGCCGCTGGACGGCGACGGTATCGCGGCCGAAGCGGACGGCGGCGAGTCCGACGAGGGTCCCGAACACGACGCGCCGTTCTGACGGGGGCGGTCGCGTCGTCGAACGGTCGCGGACGCGTCGCTACGACGACTCATACGGATTAGTTTCACTGTTTACCGGTGATCGCCGGTCCCGTACGGGCGATCACCGGTAATAGATGAAACTAAACCGTATCACTCGAAACGACGCACACCCGATCGGGTATCAGGCGACGTTGAACCCTTTCTCTCTGAGGAAATCCTCGACGCGGCCGGTGTGGTTGCCCTGGAGTTCGATCTGCCCGTCTTCGACGGTCCCCCCACAGGCGAACTTCGACTTGAGATCCGACGACAGGCTGTCGAGATCGACGTCTTTCGGGTCGAACCCTTCGATGATCGTTACTTCCTTACCGTATCGGCGCTCGTCGATGCGGATCGAGATCTGCTGGGATTCTTTGGCTACGTCCTCGCAGACGCAGAGTTCTTCGGGCAGCCCGCACGTCGAGCAGACTTCTGCCATTATCGCTCCGAAATTGGTCCGGGCTACTTAAAATATTTCCGGGACTGCCGACCCGTCCCGCCGCCGTTCTGCGTCGCAGTGGTGTCTCGCGGCGCCAGTCCGCGGGTCGGTCACCGCGAGACCCGGCCAGGGAGCACCGACCCCTCGCCGACCAGTTCGTCGACCAGCGCGATGGCCTCGTCGGCCTCTGCCCGGGTCACGCCCTCGCCGTAGTGGGCCAGTTCGTACAGGTAAGCGACCCGTTCGACCCGGTCGTCGGCGCCGGTCAGCGACAGGGCGTCGACGTAGTCCCTGGGTGTCTCCTCGCCACGTCTCGGCCGGTACCGTCGCTCCAGCAGCATCTCGAGGCGTCGATAGGCCCGTTCCGTGTCCCCCTCGGGCGAGTGCTGGGGGCCCTGCCAGCGTAACTGTAGCCCTCGCCACACGCGGTCCGGGACGCCCGAGCGGTGGACTCCGGCGACGAGGCCGAGTAGCAACATCCCGCCCAGGGCGACGTCCTCCGGCGGCGGGATGGACGGTCCGCCGCCGGTCCCGGCCCGTCCGTCCGACCCGTTCCCGCTCCCGTTCCGGTCGACGTCGGGAATGGCGACGGTGTCGGTGAGCGTCGCGTTGAGGCCGGTCCCACCCTGGACCGGGCCGCCGCCGATGCCCGCGACGCTCGTGACGTTCCCGCCCCCGTTCGTTCCGTTCGCCGTGGTGGTGGCGTTCGGCCCGGGCGTCGGCGTCGGAGCGGACGTCGGCGTCGGTTCGGGCGTCGGCGTCTGGTCGGGCGTGATGGTTCCCTCCGACGCCGCCTCCTCGAGGACCTGGCGCTCGGCCTGTTGGCGGGGGTCGGACGGCGTCGGGTCGAACACGACCCAGCCCTGGCCCGGGAAGTACACCTCGACCCAGGCGTGCGAGTCCAGGCCACGGACGGTGTAGGTGTTCTCCGCGGTCTCCGTGCCGGGCAGGTATCCCACCGCGTACCGGGCGGGAACCCCCTGCGAGCGCAGCATCATCACCATCGTCGTCGCGTAGTAGACGCAGTACCCCTGGTCCATGTTCAGCAGGAACTCCTCGGCGACGTTGCCGTCCGGACGGTCCACGTCGAGCGAGTACTCCTTGTTGCTCTCCAGGTACCGTTCGATCACGCGCGCGGTCTCGTAGGGGTTCTCGGCGTTCTGGGTGATGCGGTCCGTGACGTCGACGAACTCGTTCGAGAGGTCACCCGTCTGGAGGTACGTCTCGTTGATCCCGGCGGGGTAGTTCGTCCCGGCCTCGCGGAGCGTCGACGGCTCGGGATCGATCACCGCGCTCGTGACGGTGTACGTGTCGCCCTCGGACAGCGTCTCGCTGGGCAACAGCGCCCCCTGGTCGGTGACCTGCGTGTCGGCGGCCTGGTCGCCGGCGACCGACAGCGGGGCGTAGGCCGCCGGCATCACGCCGGTGTCGCTCTCGGCCGTGACCGTCTGTGTGACCTCCCGGTACTGCCCGGGCGGCGGGTCGAGGTTGCCCTCGTACTGGCGCGTCTCGCCGGTCCGTAACCACGAACTCCCGGTGAACCGGTCGTAGGTGGCGGCCCGGAAGTACAGCGGTTCCTCGGTCCGGACCGTGAACCGCTTCTCGGGCGAGAGGCGGATCGAGCCCTGAATCTCCGTCTCCTCGGGGGCGGACGTGAGGCTGGCTTCGAGCGTGTCGGCACTGCCCCCGTCGCCGCCGGTGCCGAACAGGTAGACGGGACTGGTCTCCTCACCGGGGACGAGCGGGACGAACAGCGACAGCCCCATCATGACCGCAAACAGGATGGCCAGGGTGTCGGCCTGTGCGATCGTCCCGTCGTACCGTTCCAGTTCGCCGAAGCCGATGGTGGCGATGGCGCCGAGGGTGCCTGCCAGGGTCACCCGGCCGCCGGCGTCGCCGGTCAGGACCAGGATGCCCAGTGCGAGGCCGCCGACCGCCGCGCTGGCGACGTACCGCCGGCGGAGCGCGAGGTACCACGACAGGAACAGCGGCGCGGGGACGTACCCGACGGTCCAGACGTCGGGGTTCTTGATGCGCTGGATCGGCAGGCCCGTCAGGAGCGCGACGACGTCGGCGACCACCTTCTCGGTGGCGACGAACACCACCGAGAGTCCCTCCGGGACCGACGAGAGGTAGACGACCGTTCCGGCGACGAGCAGGGCGGCGGCGATGCCGGCGGCGACGCGTTCGCGGACGTACGCCGCCGCGGCGGTCCCCGCGACGAAGGCGAACGCGGTCACGGCGAGCAGTCGCCCGGTGCCGCCGACGACCGTGGTGATGAAGTAGAACACGCTGACGTACGACGAGATCAGCGTCAGCGCGCCGCCGAGTGCGAGGGCACGGAACAGTCGGCCCGCGTCGACGTCGGCGTCGAGGCTGCGCTCGCGCCCGCTCTCGCGGCCGAACGGTGCGCTCACGCGACCACCTCCCGGCGGGGGTCCGTCCGGTCGGGGCCGTCGTCCTCGGGGCCTCGCGTGTCGGCGCCCAGCGGATCGTTGCGTTCGCCGGGCGCACTGGGGAACGCCCGTTCGCGGCGCTCGGCGGTCATCTCGGCGCCGATCAGATCGTCGAACGCGATTGCCTGTCCGCGGACCGTCACCGTCGCCGCGTCGCCGTGGCCCTGGACGTGGATCGCAGTGTCGGCGTCCTTGGGCACCGCACGGCCGGGTTTCGCCGTCGCGAGCGTCTGCAGAATCTCGAGGCGGTGGTCGGCGCCCTCGTCGATCGGTGCCGACCCGGTCGGCGTCGAGACGCCCACCTCGACGCCCGCGTCCAGGAGGTACAGCGCGACGCTGGCGGCCGCGGCGGCCATCGCGTCGGCCCCGCTGTCGTCGGTCTCGGCGACGATCTCGACGGAACCGAGATCCTCCTCGGCGACGAACTCCTTGACGACGAGGTCGTCCTCGGGGCGTTTGGCGCTCGACTTCCAGTGGACGTCACGCAGGGAGTCGCCCCGTTCGTACTCCCGAAGGCGGTCGAACTCCTCGCGGTTGTGCTGGCGGAACGCCTCCTCGGCCAGCATGTTCAACTCGTGGGTGGTCGTCCCGGTGAGTTCGTACACCCGCGGGTAGACGAGGACCTCGTCGACGCCCTCGTACTCGAAGGTCCGTTCGAGCAGGCCGAGCGTGTCGCGGACCCCGACCGTCGCCGGGCCGAGTTCGCGTTCGCCGCGGCGCTCGTAGCGGATCCGGTAGTCGAACGTCGTGCGCCCGAGCGTCCCGCGCAGGTCGTCTTCGACCCTGGAGACCCCGGTGTCCGTCGCGTCGCGAACGCGGGCGAAGCGGGGCGGAGCGTCCCGGAACGCCAGGTCGACGGTTCGACGCTCGCCGACGAACCCGTCGGCCGGCGTCCGTCGGTCCAGGAGCGGTCGGTCGACGCTGCGTACCTGTACCACCGCGGCGACCAGTGCCACCAGCAACGGCCCGACGACGGCGCTCAGTGCTCGCGCGCCGCTGATCGCACCGAGGACGAATCCCAGGAGGACCATCGCGACGACGGCCCAGCCGCGTCGTGTCAGTGACATCTCACTCGACGCGGACTCGCTCGAGGGCGTTCGTGACGACGTCGACCCCGCTGCTCTGGCCGCTCTCGGCCAGGCGGACCCGGTGGCTCATCACGGCGACGGCCTCCTGCTGGACGTCGTCCGGGACGACGTACTCGCGGCCGGAGATCGCCGCCCGGGCCTGGGCGGCGCGCAACAGCGCCAGCGTCCCGCGGGGGCTGACCCCGAGTTTGGCGTGGCCACGCGTGTACTCCGCCAGGCGTGTCGCGTAGTCCCGGATCGGTTCCTTGACCGTGACCTCCGCGACGGCCTCGCGAGCCCCGCGCAGCGTCTCGATGGTCGTGACCGGTTCCAGCGTCTCGATTGGATGCTGGCCGACGACCCGTTCGAGCATCTCGGACTCCTCGCCCTGCTCCGGGTACCCGAGGTGGAGTTTCTTCATGAAGCGGTCGAGTTCGGCCAGGGGGAGTTCGTAGGTCCGGTTCGGTTCGACCTGGTTCTGGGTCGCGATGACCGAAAAGGGGTTCGGCAACTGGCGGGTCGTCCCGTCGACGGTGACCTGCTCTTCCTCCATGGCCTCCAGCAGTGCGCTCTGGGTCTTCGGGGGCGCACGATTGATCTCGTCGCCCAGGACGATGTTCGCGAACACCGGCCCGCGCTGGAACTCGAACTCCTGGGTCTTCTGGTTGAACACGTTCACGCCGGTGATGTCGGAGGGGAGCATGTCCGGCGTGAACTGCACGCGCTTGAACGTACAGTCGAACGAGCGCGCGATGGAGCGAGCGAGCATCGTCTTGCCGACGCCGGGGACGTCCTCCAGCAGGACGTGCCCCCGTGCCAGCAGTGCCGTGAGGACGTGTTCGACCTCGGGTTCGTGACCGACGATCACGCGCTGGACGTTGTCGGTCACCTCCTCGGCGATCTCCGCGACGCGCTCCGCCGACGGCAACTCGGTGTCTGGTGGGCTACGCTGACCCGTCTCCTGTGGATTGGCGTCAGTCATGGATAGGGAAGGAAGGCGGCAGGGCGGGGACCGTCACCCGCCGCGCCGGACGCCGACTGTCGGCACCGCTCGGTACCGCGGACCACGGCTGCCCCGCTCGTGGTCGGGTACGTCGTCGAGTCGTCCGGGTCGGACGGGCTCCACCGCGACCGCACGTGCATCACCCCTCCGTTACGACCGGAGGTTTGTAACATTGCTGTTTGCGACCGTCACACACGGTTTTCGAACGGTACGTGCCCGGCCCCTTCGGCTCGGTCGGTGCGGCCGCTGTCGGGGCGACCACAAAAAACCGTATCGCGGCTCGCCGTCCCGGAGGACGGCGGTCGTTACCTCGCGGTCGAGGCTCTGTGACAGGCTCGGGGACGCTCAGAGACGCGTGACGTTCTCTGCGCGTGGGCCCTTGTCGGCCTGCACGATGTCGAACTCGAGTTCCTGCCCCTCTTCGAGGTCGGGACCGCCGATGTCCTCCATGTGGAAGAACACGTCCTCGTCGGACTCGTCGGTGTCGATAAAGCCGTAACCGCCAGTTTCGTTGAAGAAATCAACCTCGCCTTTCGCCATTGCATGCTCTCGGACGCCGCGTGAGCACAAAAGGATTGTGTCACGGCACAACAACGACGCGGACCCGCCGTTCGGGGACGAGACGGCTCCAGCGGCCCGCTACCACTCTTTGCACACCGAACACACCATCGCCTCCCCGTCTCGCCACCGTCGCCGAACGACGTCGCCACAGGCCGCACACGGGGCGCCCTCCGGCGACCAGGTTGCCGTCGCAGTCGCCGGGTCGGCGTCGTCGGCCGACGGCTCCGGTGGCGTCCGACTCGCCGCCTCGGAGCGCCCGGCGTCCCCGGCGCCCGCGTCGTCGGACCGTCCGGCGTCGCTCGCACCGTCCTCGTCCGAGCGCCCGGCATCGTCGGCGCCGGTATCGTCGGACCGCCCGGCGTCGCCAGCGCCCGCGTCGTCGGCGCGTCCGGTGGCCGCAGTCGCCGCGTCGTAGGTCCGTTCCGCGTCGGCGCTGCTCCGTTCGTCCGCCCGTTCCACCCCGGCGGTCCCGGCCTCGTACGCGCGTTGGGCCTCGTCGGCGCCACGCTCGTCGTCGGTGGCGGCGTCCGCGCCGCTTCGTTCGTCGTCGGTGGCGGCGTCTGCACCGCTTCGTTCGTCGGCGGTCGCTGCGTCCGCACCACCGGTCGCGTCGGATCGCTGCGCGTCCGCCCCGGACTCGCGGTCCTCACCTTCCGCGTCCGCCCCGGACTTCCGGTCCTCTCCCCCGGCGGCGGTCCCACTCTCCTCGTCCTCCCGTTCGGCGTTCTCCCCGGCTTCCCGGTCGGTCCGCTCGTCGGCGTCCTCCTCGTCGTCGTCGGCGCCGAGGAAGTCGTCGAGGGACGTGTCGTCGGGCACGCGTCCGAATTGGGGCGTCGGCCGTTTACAACTGCCGCCTTGGGTCGCCGGGGACCGCAACGCGACCGCTCGGAGGGTCGTCGCGGACGGACACGCACAAGTAGGATCGACACGAACCGACGGCCATGGCCGAGTGTGACGCTGGTCTGAACCCGATCGCGAACGCCGAGTGCCTCGTCGAGAACTTCACCGAGGTGGCGCTGAACGACCCCGGCGCGGCCGCGATGCTCGCCGTCGGCGCACTGCTCGTCGCTGTCCCGTCGGTCGTGTTCGGCGGTCTCGCCGCCGGCGGGGTCCTGAGTGCGATCGGCGACCTGTTCTGACGTCTGTTCCCAACCCCGATCAGCCCTCTGTCGCCCGGTCGAGCGCCGCGGCGGCCAGTTCGACGGCGTCGTCCAGGTCCGGACCCAGTGGCGCGCCGACGAGAATCCCGTCGGCGTACTCGAGGAGTCCCGCGAGGCGCTCCGCGACGGTCTCGACGTCGCCCGCCGCGGCGAAGGCGTCGACCATCGCCGGCGTGACGGCGTCGAAGGCCGCGCGGAACTCGCCGGCCTCCAGGCCCTCGCTCACCGTCGCGGCGGCCGCCGCGTCGATACCGTGCCGTTCGAGGACCGGCGGCGCCGCGCCGCCAGTGATGAACGCGACCGGTGGCCGGGCGGCCTCGCGAGCGGCGTCGTCGTCGTCGGCGACGCTGACGCTGGCGTAGGCCAGCAACTCGGGGTCCGTGCCGTCGTCGCGCTCGCTCACGCCCTCGTCGACGCGGTCGCGCGCCCAGGCCAGGTCGTCGGGGTGCGAGCCGTTGAACAGGATCCCGTCGCCGTACTTGCCGGCCATCCGGGTCATGTGCGGCCCCTGGGCGGCGACGTACGTCGGTACGCTCCCGACGTCGAACTCCAGGCTCGCCCCGTCGGCTCGGAAGGTGCCGTCGTGGTCGACGGTCTCGCCGTCGAACAGTCGGCGGGTGACCTGCATCGTCTCCAGGACGCGCCGGAGGGGGCTGTCGCGGTCGACGCCCAGGTCGGCGACGGTCGACCGGTCGCCCGGGCCCAGGCCGAACAGCGCACGGCCGTCGGTGGTCTCGGCGAGCGTCCCCACCCGCGAGGCCAGTCCGAGGGGGTGGGCGTCGTAGGGGTTGGCGGCGGCCGGGCCGACCAGGACCTCGTCGGTCGCGCGAGCGACCCGGTCGGCGACGACGAACGGGTCGCGGTTGAAGTAGTGACACGCCACGAGCACCGCCTCGAACCCCGCGGCCTCGGCGGTCGTCGCGAGGTCGACCAGGCGCTCGGTCGGGTGTTCGGGCGTCAGTTCAATCCCGTGCATACTCCCACCCCCTGAGAGCCTGGCGGACGAAGTCGGTCTCGACGTCCCGGAACAGCGCCTCGGAGCCGTCGCGGTCGCCGAAGTCCCAGCCCCGCACTACCGTCACGGGTGTCCCGCCCGCCCCCTCGCCGGCGACGAGGTTGTGCGCGGCAGCCAGTTCGTCGACGACGCTCTCGACGGTGACGCCCAGTTCGCGGCCGTCCCGGTCCCGTTCGCCCCGCCAGTCCCGGCTCGCGGGGATACCGTCGTAGCCGACGGCGACCCCGCGCTGGCCGTGTCTGAACGGTCGGCCACAGGTGTCGGTGACGACCACCGCCGGTTCGCCAGGCAGCTCGCTCCTGACTCGTGCGGCGCTCTCGCTGGGGCGCTTCGGGAGGAGGAGGAGGTCGCCCTCGGGGACGTTCGACCGGTCGATGCCGGCGTTGACGCCGACGTGCCCGAACCGTGTCTCGGTCAGGAGGAACGGGGCCTCCATGAGCAGTTCCGTCGACTCCTCCAGGACGGCCTGGGCGAACCGGGGGTCCTTCTCGTCGCCGGTGATCTCCGCGAGTCGGTCGGCGATCTCTCGGGCCCGGGGCCCGGCGGGGAACTCCGCGAGGTCCGCCGTCCGCCCTTCGGCCTTCGAGACGACGGTACTGGAGACACAGACCACGTCCTCCTCGTCGAGGTCGACCCGGTCGCGGACCATCGCCGCGAGGTCGTCGCCGGCCCGGACCTCCGGGAGGTCCGGCACCGCGAACACGTTCATGCCCCACACTGGGTGGCCGGTCGTGAAAAACGGTCCGTCACTGGTCAGTTCGGCCGGTGGTTCGCCGGCGTGTCGTGTCACCGACCGCGAACCGCAACCCAGTAGTCCGCCGACGTCGAACCCCGGCCCATGACCGACGACGACGTCGCGAGGGTCGCCGCCGACGCCGTGCGGGCGGGCGGCGACTACCTCCGCGAGCGATTCGAGGCAGGGGAGACCGACGCCGACTACCGCGAGACCGACGTGAAGGCCCGCGCCGACCGCGAGTCCGAGCGCCGGGTGCTTTCCGTACTCGACGAGCGCCGCACGGACGACGCGGTCTACGCCGAGGAGTCCGGCGACCACGGGGGGACGAGCGACGTGCGGTGGATCGTCGACCCGCTGGACGGGACGAACAACTTCACCGTCGGTCTCTCGACGTTCGCGACCGCGGCGGCGGCGATCGACGACGAGGGGCCACTCGCGACGGCGGTGTACCAGCCGGTGACCGACGACCTGTACGTCGCCCGCCGTGACGAGGGCGCCACGCTCGACGGCGAGCCCATCTCGGTCCGTGACGGCGACACCGTCTCGCTGTCGCGGGCGACCGTCGGCATCGTCATCGGCCACGCGGTCAAGGACGACGACGCCCTCGCGGACAGTGTCGACGCCGCCGCCGACGCACTGAACGGAACCGTCAAACGGTACGTCTGGACGTGGGCGCCGACGGTGTACTGGGGGCTGTTCGCCCGCGGGCGGGTCGACGCGTTCGTCTGCTTCCACCCGGACCGTGAGGAGCAGGTCGCCGGGGAACTGCTAGCCCGCGAGGCCGGCGGCGTCGCCCGCGAACGGGACGGCCTGACCGTGTTCGCGGACCGCGAGGAACTGCTGGACGACGTGTGGGACGTCGTCGCGCCGGCGGTGGAGTGATCCGCCTCTGATCCGGGGCCCGAGACCGTGTCCGATCCACTCACCCGTCGCCGCTACGACCCTGCCGACGCGGACGCCGGCGAGTGATCCCGACGGCGCGACCGCTGGCGGCGTGGCGCAACGCTCAGGGTCCCCGCCGCCCTGCGTCCGAACATGAGCGACCCGACAGACGTGGTCACCGCCTTCCTCCGGAACGACGGCGAACTCCTCCTGCTCCGGCGGAGCGACGCCGTCGGAACCTATCGCGGCCAGTGGGGCGGCGTCTCGGGCTACGCGGAGGGCGACCCCGACGGACAGGTTCGGCGGGAGATCCGCGAGGAGACGGGCGTCGACCCGGACCGGTGTTCGCCCGTCCGTTCCGGCCGCCCAGTCGTCGTCGAGGACGCCGACCTGGACCGGACCTGGCGTGTCCACCCGTACCTGTTCGACTGCCCGACCCGCGAGGTCACGCTGAGCGAGGAACACGACGCCGTCGAGTGGGCACCGGCACCGGCGATGCTGGACCGCGAGACGGTCCCGGCGCTGTGGGAGACCTACGAACGCGTGGCACCGGACCCCCGATCGATCGCTGCGGACGACGCGCACGGCGCAGCCTACCTCTCGGTACGCGCCCTGGAGGTCCTCCGGGACCGCGCGGCGCTCGCCCGTTCCGAGGACGTCACCGTCGACGAACTCCGGGACCTCGCCGCGCGCCTGCGGCGAGCGCGCCCGAGCATGGCGGTCCTGCACAACCGCGTGAACCGCGCCGTCGCCGGGGCCACGGGGCCCGAGGACGTAGAGCGGCGGGCGACCGAGGGCATCGCGGCGGCCGTCGCCGCCGACCGCGAGGCCGCCGCGGAGGCCGCTACCCTGCTCGGCGACGCGGTGCTCACGCTGTCCCGCTCCGGCACCGTCCGGGCGACCATCGAGCGTGCGGCCCCGGAGCGGGTCTACGTCGCGGCGTCCCGTCCCGGCGGCGAGGGCCGCGAGGTGGCGGCCGCACTGGCCCGCGAGACCGACGCCACGGTGTCCCTGTGTGCCGACGCCGCGGTCGCGGGCGTCCTCGCGACGGAACCGGTCGACTGCGTCCTGGTCGGCGCCGACACCGTCCTCCCGGACGGCCGCGTCGTGAACAAGACGGGGACCCGCGGGGCGGCACTGGCGGCCGCCCACGAGGGGATTCCGACGTACGCAGTCGCGGCCGCCGACAAGGTCGGCGTCGACGAGGCCGTCTCGCTGGAGTCCGGCACCGGCGCCGGCCTGTACGACGGGGACGCCGACGTCGACGTCCTCGACCCGATCTTCGACGTGACGCCCGCCGACGCGGTGACCGTCGTCACCGAGCGCGGCGTTCTCGACGCCGCGGCCGTCCGATCGGTCGCCGCCGACCACCGCGAGTACGCGCCGGACTGACGGCGTCTCCCTCGCCCCGCCGATCCGCCGCTGTGGCTCCGTTCCGGCAGATTGATTGGGCCGCCGCCGCTCGGTCCGAATCGTGAGCGACCCCGACGACCGCCCGGTCGGGGACGAGTCCGGTGAGACACGCGTCGACGACGCGACGGA
>CAZIVN010000019.1:0-17705 GCA_964542685.1 uncultured Halobacteriales archaeon | reverse complement strand
CGACCGCCAGTGGCGACGCGGGCAGCGCGGACTCGACGACCGCCAGTGGCGACGCCGATTCGGACGGCGGGATGCTCCCGGGTGCCGACGTCTTCGCGGCCCTGGCCGCCGAGGCGGGCATCGCGAACGACGACCGGATCGTCGCGTACGACGACACCCACGGTGTGTTCGCCGCTCGCTTCCTCGTGACCGCGGAACTGTACGGACACGACCGCGACCGCCTCCACTTGCTCGACGGGGACTTCAGCGCGTGGACCCGAGAGCGCACGACGACGACCGATCCGACGCCGGTCGAGACGACGTCGTACGCCGTCGCCCGTCCGGAGCGGTCCGCCCTCGTGGACCGCGAGACGGTCACCGCCGCGCTGTCGGATCCGGACGCCGTCGTGGTCGATACGCGGGAACCCTGGGAGTACGAGGAGGGACACCTCCCGGGCGCCGTTCAACTCGACTGGATGGAACTGGTCGACGAGGCGTCCCGCGGCCTGCGAGCGCGGTCGACGCTCGAATCGCTGCTCGCCGACCGCGGTATCACCCCCGACCGGCGCGCCGTGCTGTACTGCAACACCGCGCGACGGATCAGCCACACGTACCTCGCGCTCCGGCACCTCGGGTACGAGGACCTGGGGTTCTACGAGGGCAGTCTCACGGAGTGGGAAGCAGCCGGCGGCGACCTCGTAACCGGGCCGGACCCGGGCGGCGACGAGAGCTGACGCGGGACGATCCCGAGTTCGCGTCGGCGTTCAGTCCCCCCCGTCTAGGTCGTCGAACTCGGCGGGGTCGTCGACGTCCGTCTCGTTCGCGTTCGAGTCGGTCTCGGACGGGTCGTCGGTCGTCGCTCCCTCGGGGGCCGCTTCCATCGACGGTTCGGAGCCGGCGCCGTACGCGTGGGGCCTCCGGTGGATCGCGAGCGTCCCGGACTCGGTGTCCCACTCCGGATCGAAGCCCATCTCATCGGCCAGCGGCGACTCGGTGCTCCCGTCCATCTCGTAGGACAGCAGGCGGATCGACTCGGAGAACAGCGCGACGACCAGCGGGCCCGCGATGATCCCGATCGGACCCAGGCTGAACACCCCGCCGGTGAAACCGATGAAGTAGAGGCTCCCGGGCATGTCCGCCGTCCGGCGGGCGAACCGCGGCCGGATGAGCATGTCGGGGAGAATCGCGATGGCGATTCCGGCGACGACCACCACCTGGACGGCACCGACCGTGTTCCCGACCGCCAGTTCGAACCCGGCGAGGACGGCGACCAGAACGCTCGGCCCGATGATCGGGACGAACTGGAGGATCCCACTGATCAGCGCGAGGCCGAACGGCGCGTTGTACCCGAGCAGCCAGAACACGGGGACGGCGATCAGGAACGTTCCGAACCCGGTCAACGCCTGGAGGACGTAAATCGCGAACAGCGTCTCCTCTGCGCGCACGACCAGTGCGGTGACGATGTCGTGGTACTCCTCGGGTGCGACCGCGAGGACGGCGTGTTTGACGCGGCTCTTGGCGATGAACAGCGCGAACAACACGAGGACGAACAGCCCGAGTTTGATCAAAAGCGTCGGAAGCGCGCCGATCAACTCGATCGCGGCGTTCCTGACGAACTCCTGTGCGATGGACTGGAGTTCCGCCAGCGTGATCGACGTCGAGTAGCCGTAGGCCGATACCGTGATGACTTCGGGGAACTCCGAGATCAGCGTCGTCAGCTGGTCACGCCGGAGGTAGACGATGACGACGATGGGCGTGAACACGAGCAACGCGGACGCGAACGCGAGGAGGGTCGTGATCACCCCGGCCCACCACTTGGGGACGTGCTTCCGCCGCAGCCAGGTGTTGATCGGCGAGAAGACGTACGCGACCGTCATCGCGAAGAACACCGTCGCGAACACCTCGAGCAGGATCAGCGCAGTCAGTACGCCGATGACGAGGAACAGTCCGATGACGACTTGCTTGCGGGACGGCTGCACGGGTCCGCTGTTGGTGGGTAGTGTAAAAACGGTATCGACGGAACGGATCGAACGACGCTCGACGACCGTCAAAAAGGCGTATCGCTCCATTTAGTATGACTGAGTGCAACCACTCGGTTATGGACAGACGCACGTTCCTCAAGACCGCGGGCCCGACGACGATCGCCGCCGCGCTGGCGGGCTGTCTCGTCTCCGACGAGGGGGACGGAAGCGACGGAAACCGAACGACCGCCGCTGGTGAGGGGACGACCACCGCTGGCAACGGCACGACGTCCGGCACGGCGACCGCGACGCCCGACCCGGACCTCGAGGGGACGCTGACCGTCGCCACGTACGAGGCGTTCGTCGACGCGCCCAGTTCCTCGCCGGGACCGTGGGTGAAAGAGACCTTCGAGAGCCAGTACCCCGACGCGACGGTGGAGTACGTCACGCCGGAGAACGGGCTGAACCAGTACATCCGGCGTCGCCAGCAGGGAGCGTCCATCGACGCGGACGTCTACGTCGGGCTGAACACGGATCAACTCATCCGAATCGACGAACAGCTCCCGGACGACAGGCTGTTCGAGACCGTCGACCGGAGCCGGCTGGAACACGCCGACGCGGTCCTACCGGAACTGGAGGTCGACCCCCAGGGTCGGGCACTGCCGTACGACACGGGGTACATCAGCCTGGTGTACGACGAGAACGAGGTGTCGAACCCGGGGACGTTCGACGCCCTGACGACCGACGAGTACGCCGGCACGCTGCTCGCACAGAACGCCCAGACCAGCGACACTGGCCGGGCGTTCCTCCTGTGGACGATCCACGAGATGGGGAGCGAGAACTACCTCGACTACTGGCGGGCCCTCGTCGACAACGACGTCCGGATCCTCGACAACTGGGACGCCGCGTACGGCGCGTACAGCGAGGAAGAGCGTCCGATGGTCGTCTCCTACTCGACGGACCAGGTGTTCGCGAACCGCTACGGCCAGGACATGAGCCGCCACCAGGTCGGCTTCCTCAACGACCAGGGATACGCGAACCCGGAGACGATGGCGGTGTTCCGTGACGCGGAGGAGGCGGACCTGGGACGCCGGTTCATGGACTTCCTGCTGTCGCCGGAGGCCCAGTCCGAGATTCCGGTCCGGAACGTTCAGTTCCCGGCCACCGATCATGCCGACCTCCCCGATGAGTTCGACCAGTACGCCCTCGAACCCCCCGAAGGCGTGACGTTCAGCTACGACGAACTCCGTGGCAACGTCGGGGGCTGGATCGACGACTGGGCGCGCACGATCGCCTCGAACTGACGTGGCGGACAGCGGCGACGCGGCCGCTCCCACCGACGCGACCGAATCGCCGGGCGGCCGACGCGGCACGTGGGTTCGATCGACGGTCGTCGACCGCTGGGGCCTCCCGGCGACCACCGCGCTGACCGTCCTCGTGGTCGTCGCCCTGTTTTACGTCCCGGTCGTCCTCGTCTTCCGCCGTGCGGTCGTCGACGCCGGACGACTCACCGTCGAACCGCTCGCCGCCGTCTTCACCGACCCGTTCTACGTCGGCGTCCTCGCGGATGTCGCCTCGGACCCCCTCGCCGTCGGCCGGCACGCCAGGGCCGTCGTGGGGTACGTCGCCGAGATTCGCCTCCGGCCGGGGACGTACCACGGCCTGCCGTGGCTGTACCTCGTGCTACCGGGCGTCGGGACGGGACTGTTCGGCTTCACCGCCTACCAGGCGCTGCTGTCGACGGTCCTGAGCGTCGTCGTCGGCCTGCCGGGGGCCTACGTCCTCTCGCGGTTCGAGTTTCGCGGCCGACGGTTTCTGCGCTCGGTCACCATCCTCCCGTTCGTCCTGCCGGCGGTGATGGTCGCCATCGGCTTCGTCGCGATGTTCGGCAAGCGGGGGACGCTCAACTGGGCGCTGGGGGCGGTCGGGCTGGGCGGCGCCGAACTGCTGTTCACGCTGAAGATCGTCGTGGTCGCCCACGCGTTCTACAACGCGCCGCTGGTGACACGGGTGACGACCGCCGCCTGGGAGACGATCGACGAACGGACCGTCGAGACCGCACGGAGTCTCGGGGCGGGACCACGTCGGGCGTTCCTGGACGTCGTCGTGCCCCAGCTCCTGCCGGCGGTCCTCACCGGGGCGCTCCTGACCTTCATCTTCACCTTCCTCACGTTCCCCATCGTCCTGATGCTCGGGGGACTCAGACTCGCGACCGTCGAAGTGTGGGTGTACCGCGAGATTCAGCGCCTGGCCTACACGGAGGCGGCGGCGCTGGCCGTCGTCGAGACGGTCCTCTCGCTGGGACTGACCCTCGCGTACCTGCGCTACGAGCGCCAGGTCGCGGCGAGTGGGACTGGCTCCCCACCGGACCGCGAACCGCTGGTCCCATCGCTGGGTGCGCTCGCGACGCCCCGTCGACTCGCGATCGTCGGGTACGGGGTCGTCGTCCTCGTCCTGTTCGTCGGTCCGCTCGCGAGTATGGTCGTCGCGAGCATCTCCAACGAGGGGACGCTCACGCTGCGGTGGTACCGACTGCTCGTCGAGCGCCAGACGGCCGGCGCCGCCTTCCAGACGAAACCGCTCCCGGCGGTCCGCAACTCCCTGGTGTTCGCCGTCGGGACCCTCCTCGTGGCGGTTCCGATGGGCGTCGTCGTCGCGGTGACGACCCGGCGCCGGCGGGGCGGGAACCTGCTCGAGGCCCTGGCGATGGCGCCCCTCGCGGTGTCGGGCATCATCGTCGGCATCGGCCTCCTGGAGGGGCTCGTGTTCGGCATCGACCTTCCGGGTCCCTACCGCCTCGTGCTGACGGGCCCGGTGGCCATCGTCGGCGCCCACGCCGTCGCCGCGTACCCGTTCGTGGTCCGCAGCGTGGGCCCGCTCCTGGCCCGCATCGACCGGTCGACCGTCGAGTCGGCCCGCGCGCTCGGGGCCTCGCGCGGGCGGACGCTCGTCGACGTCGAACTCCCACTCGTCGCCACCGGCGTCGTCGCCGGGGCGGCGTTCGCCGTCGCCATCTCCATCGGCGAGTTCGATTCGACGGTCATATTGGCCGAGGGTGGGACCACGTACACGATGCCAGTGGCCGTCGAGCGGTACCTCGGGAGCCGGACGCTGGGGCCGGCCAGCGCCATGGGGACCGTGATGCTCGTCGTCACCGCGGCGAGTTTCGTCGTCATCGACCGCGTGGGAGGTGCGTTCGAACGCTGACCATGGTGGGCGTCGAGATCGACGGACTGACCGTCCGCTACGGGGCCACGACGGCACTCGACGACGTCACGGTCGACGTGGCGGACGGCGAGTTCTTCACCCTGGTCGGCCCCTCGGGGTGTGGGAAGACCACCACGCTGCGGGCCGTCGCGGGGTTCGAGTCTCCCACCGGCGGCTCCATCCGCTTCGACGGCCGCGAGATGGCCGGCGTCCCGCCCGAGCAACGGGACGTCGGCGTCGTGTTCCAGAGCTACGCCCTCTTTCCGCACATGACCGTCGCCGAGAACGTCGGCTACGGCCTGAACTTCGCGGACCCACCGGACGGCAACACGCGCGAGGGACGGATCGAACACCTCCTCGACCTCGTCGACCTCGGGGGGTTCGGCGACCGCGACCCGGACTCCCTGTCCGGCGGGCAACAGCAACGGGTCGCACTGGCCCGCGCGCTCGCGCCCAGTCCGGACGTCCTCCTGCTTGACGAACCGATGAGCGCACTGGACGCCCGCCTGCGCCAGCGACTCCGGCGGCAGGTCCGCCGGATTCAGTCCGAACTGGGCATCACTACGATCTACGTCACGCACGACCAGGAGGAGGCACTGGCGGTCTCCGACCGCCTCGCGGTCCTCTCTGCGGGCCGCGTCGAACAGGTGGGGACGCCCCGCGAGGTGTACCGCGAACCAGCCACGGAGTTCGTCGCCCGGTTCGTCGGCGAGAACAACCTGTTCACCGGGGAGGTCATGTCGACGAGCGAGGACGGCCGCCGCGTCGCCGTCGAGGACGCCGAGTGGTCGCTCCCGCCGACGCCCGACGGCGCCACCCGGGCGGCCGGGGAGACTCCCGCGGCGGGCGAGACGGTCACGTTCTGCGTCCGTCCGGGCGCACTGTCGACGGCCGGCGGGACCAACGGACTCACCGCGACGGTCACCGACTGGGCGTTCCTCGGGGAGTCCGTCCGGGTCCACGCCGAGTGGGGCGGTCGCGAACTCACGGTCCAACTGCCGGACGTGCCGGCGGCCGACGACCTGACGCTCGGGTTCGACCCGGCGGACGTCCACGTCCTCGATGACGGGTCGTGAGCCCGCGATAGCCACTCGCGGCCCGCCCGCCGGCCAGCCGCGACGCCCCCCCGTTTCGAGTGGAAACCCGATACCCGTTGGGGCCGTCGACTGGCCGACGACCGGACGAAAGTCTCGGTCGGGGAACGGTTTTCCCGGGTCGGGCCGTGGCTCTCCCCATGCCGGACATCGACAGCGCGCTCGTCGTCGGCGTCGGCCCGGGCCTCGGCGAAGCGGTCGCTCGCCGACTCGCGGCGGCCGACGTCGGCGTCGGACTGCTCGCTCGCTCGGAGTCGTACCTGACCGACCTGGCCGCCGAGTTGCCCGCGGCGACGCCGCTGCCCCTCGACGCGACGGCCGAGGACGCCCCGCGACGTGCCGTCGAGGCGGTCCGGGAGGCCCACGGTCCGGTCGACGCACTGGTCGTGAACATCCCGGGGCCCGACGACGCCGGGGGCGACGCGACGGCCGTGACCGTCCCGGACCTGCGGACCTGCTGGGAACTCCAGGTCCCGACGCTGGTGCGGTTCGTCCGCGCGGCCGAGGCGGACCTCCGGGAGGGTGGCACCGTCGTCGTGACCAACTCCGGGGCGTCGAAGCGCGTCGGCACGGCGCCGGCCCGCTCGGCCGCTCGCTTCGCGCTGCGGGGGGCCACGCTGTCGCTGGCGGACGGTCTCTCCGAGTCGGGCGTCCACGTCGCACACCTCGTCGTCGACGGCTGGCTCGACACGCCGGCGTTGCGCGACCGGTATCCCGACCACGAACCGTGGACCGATCCGGACGCCGTCGCCGACACGGTGGCACACCTGATCGACCAGTCCGGGTCGGCCTGGACGCACGAACTGGACGTCCGTGCACGCGGCGACGACGTACACCTCTGACCGACCCTGCCCGACCCCAGTTCTGGGGGTCCGGTCCGGTCCGGTCACGGCCGTCGGGGAAGCGACGCTCCGACCCGCTCGCACGCCGAGGGGGCAGGGATACGCTCTTGTGTTTGGCAGTCGATATTCCTGGGAGATGACCGACGGCAGGCCGGGCTCCACTCGGAAGATCAGACGGCTCCACGAGGTCGCGACACGGATGCAGTCGGCGACCGGAACGGGGGACGCCGACCCGGCGGACGTGTACGATCTGACCGTCGAGGCGGCCGTCGACATCCTGGGGTTCGACTGGTGTGGGGTGTTGCTCGCGACGGAGGGCTACTTCGAGGTCGTGGCGGCGTCGGACGAGAGCCCGGTCGCGGTCGGCGACCGACCGATCCCGATGGACCACGGGATCACGGGGGATGTCTACAGGAACGGCGAGTCGCACGTCATCGACGACGCCCACGCCCACCCCGAGGCCGACCCGACGCTCGAGGCGTTCCGTGCCGGACTGACGGTGGCGTTCGGTGACCGGGGCGTGTTCCAGGGCATCTCGTCGGAGCCGGGCTTTTTCGACGACGAGGACCTCGAACTCGCGGAACTCCTGATCGCACACACGGAGGCGGCCATCGACCGGATCGAGGAAACCAGACGGCTGAACGAACTCAACGACGCGACCCGCAGTCTGATGGACGCAGAGACCCACGAGGCAGTCTCCCGCGTCGGCTGTGAGATCGCAGCGTCGATCCCCGGGGGCGCGGCGACGGTGTTCAGGTACGACGCCGACGCCGACGAACTCGTGCCGGTAGCGACGAGCGACGAGGCGGCCGCCCTCGACGACGCCGCGGCCATCGAACCGGGGGAGGACCCGGCGTGGTCGGTCTTCGGCGACACCGCGACGCGGATCGCCGCGACCGACGGTGACGGGGGCACGACGGGAGCGGGCGAAGAGTTCCTCTACACCGCGCTCGGGGACTACGGGCTGCTCCGCGTCGAGACGCGGTCGGGGGGAGCGTTCGAGGACACCGACGTCGCACTGGCGGAGACGCTCTCGGCGAACATCGAGGCGGCGTACGCCCGCGCGGACCGCGAGCGACGCCGGAGGGAACAGGCCCGACGGCTTCAGCGCCAGAACGACCGCCTCGACCGGTTCGCGTCCGTCGTCAGCCACGACCTCAGGAACCCACTTGCCGTCGCCTCGGCCGCGACCGAACTGGCCCGCGAGGAGTGTGACAGCGACCACCTCGTCGACGTCGACGACGCTCTCGCCCGGATGGACGCGATGATCGACGACACCCTCTCGCTGGCCCGGGAGGGTCGGGCCGTCGAGGAACCAGAACCGATCTCTCTGGAGCGCATCGCCAGCCAGTCCTGGCGACAGGTCGACACGGACGACGTCGCCCTCGAAGTGGTCGAGGACGCCGTGTTCGCCGGGGACCCCGACCGGTTACGAAACGTGTTCGAGAACCTGTTCCGGAACAGCGTGGAGCATGGCTCCACGAGCAGTCGGCCAGCGGCCGACAACGCCGTCGAACACGGGTTCCCGTCCGAATCGGAGAGCGTCGCCGATTCGGATCGCCGGGTTCGAGTCGGCATCCTCGAGGACGGGTTCTACGTCGAGGACACCGGGGCGGGGATTCCCGAGAGCGACCGCGATCGGATCTTCGAGTTCGGGTACTCGACCGACGCCGAGGGGACCGGGTTCGGGCTGGCCATCGTCGCGGAGATCGTCGACGCACACGCCTGGGCGATCGACGTGACCGACAGCGAGGCCGGCGGCGCACGGTTCGAGATCACCGGCGTCGACGTCGAGGGGCAGTGAGATCGGCCCGTACTCTCTCCCGGTCCGATTCCTTACAAAAATCCGTTTCAGCGAGCCGTTATGTCCCCGTAGCCCGTAGGCTGGCGCATGTCACGCACCGTTCTCGTCGCCGGCGTCGGCCAGACGCTGGGGACCGCAGTCGCGGCGACGCTCGCCGACCGTGGTCACCGGAGCGTCCTCGTCGCCCGTTCGCGGGACGTGATCGAACCGCTCGCGGCGGACCTCCGGGACGACGGCGCCGAGGCCGTCGCCGTCCGCGCGGACCTGACCGACCCCGAAGCCGTCGCCCGCGCCGTCGACGCCGCCCGCGACGCGTTCGGGGGCCTCGACGCCGTCGTCCACACTGCGTCGGTTCCCGGCGGCGGGCGGTTCGCGGACTGCACCCTGGACGACTTCGACCGCGTGTGGGAGGCCCGGGCCCGCGCGGCCTTCCTTCTGGCCCGCGAGACGGCTACCGATCTCGACGACGACGGCCGGATTCTGATCGCGGGGACGAACTACGCTACCGACCCGTCCGGCTCCGCGACCGCCTGGGACAGTGCCGCCGCGGCGACCCGCGGTCTGGCTCACTCGCTCGCGACCGACCCCGCCGCGCCCGCGGCCACCTACGCCGCCATCGACACGGCCCTGGCACCGCCCGGGACCGACCCGGGGCCCGTCCGGACCGCCGCCGAGACGGTGGCCACGGACCTCGTGGCGCTCCTGTCGGACGATGCGCCGGCGGAGGTACGACTGCCCCGACAGACGGCCGAGGCGTGACCGGTCCGCGCGCCGTTGAGGCCCGGAGGCCTGCCCCTCTCACGGGGTTCGTCCGTCCCAGAACCGCTCCAGCCCCAACTCCAGCATGTCCGGACTGACGGGCTGGAACCCCGACTCCTCCGGGACGTACGCCCGCACGGAGTCCCAGGAGTCCCGGGCGTAGCGTTCGTCGACGAGGACCCGCACCCCGACCTCCTCCGGACCGCGGATGACGCGCCCGACGGCCTGCCGGGCCTTTCGGACCGCCGGAATCGTCAGGGCGTACTCGAAACCGCCGCGAGTCTCGCCGCCGAACACGCGGTCGTAGGCGGTCCGGACCGCGGTGGTGTGGGGACTGGACGTGTTGACGATCGGAACCCCACAGACGACGGCGGCGGCCAGGCGGTCGCCCTGGTAGTCGACGCCCTCGGTGAGCGTCCCCCGGAGACTGGTCACGAGCACCTTCCCCTCGCCGGCGAAGAATTGCTCCTTGAGGTCCTCCGTGACGTCGTCCTCGCTGGCCTCGTCGACCAGGACCGACTTCTCGACCGACGAGGACCGCAGGACTGCGGCGGCCCACTCGGCCTCGGCGTAACTCGGCATCCCGACGAGGACGTTGCCCGGCGAGCGCGCGACCGTCCGGATCGCGTCGGCGTAGGCCCGACGGGTGGGGTTCTCCTCGCCGGGTGTCGCCGTGCTTCCGCCGCCCTCGCGCCCACCACCACCGCCCGCCAGCGTCGCCGGCGGCCCGCGGTTGTCGTAGGTGAACTTCGGCGCCGCGACGGCGAGGCTCTCGCGGTTCTCCTCGGGGAAGTGCAGGCCGTAGGTCCGCTCGACGACGGGCCGATCGTCCGCCTCGCGCAGGTGGTCGAGCCCGGTCACCTCCGCGAACACGTCGAGCGGTTCCAGCGTCGCGGACATCAGGACGCCGCCGCCGAACGAGGCGAGGCGCTCGCCGATCGCGTCGCCGGGGACGCAGTTGTGCAGGGTCAACGCGGCGTTGTACGCGCGTCGCCAGGCGTCGCCCGGTTCGGTCTCGTCCCAGGTGCGGTCGAGTTCGATCTCCCGAAAGTGTCGTTCGTGGTCCCGGCGGTACCACTCGCCGAGTGACCGCCCGACGCCGGTCACCGCCCGGGTGCGGTCCTCGTCGTCGGCCTCGTCGAGGATCCGTGCGACGACGGCGCCGATCTCCTCGGCGCGAACCCAGACGTCGTCGCCGTACCCCGCCTCGCGGGCCCACTCGGTGAGCCCGTCGGTCGCGGGCGTCTCGGGGTCTCGCAGCGGAATCTCGGCGTCGTCGAGTCCCTGGAGGTTCGCACGCCAGCCTCGGTGTTCGCGGTCGAGGTGGCCCCGGACCCGCCGGTCGAGTTCGTCCCGCAGGTCGCGGACGAACTCCCGGAGGTACTCCACGTCGTCGCGGTCGACGTCGGCGTCGGCGAGTTCGCCCCGCACGAGGTCGGCGTCGGTCGTCGACGTGGCGTCTGGTCCCTCGTCGAAGGCGAGTGGCTGGATCACCCGGGTGAGTTCGGACTCGGCGTCCCGCAGGGAGGCGTCGGCGATCCGTTCGCTGATCAGGTCCCGAACGCGGGGTTCGAGCATGTGGGCCTCGTCGCAGACCACGAACGTCGACTCGTCGAGCAAGCCGCCGGTGAAGGCCGCCACCGTCGTCGGGTCGAAGGCGTGGTAGTAGTTGCCCAGTACGACCTCGACTTCGCCGAGCATCGCGCCCATCAGGGAGTGCGGGCAGGTGCCGTGTTCGACGGCCAGGGCGACCAGGTCCTCCGTGTCGACGTGGCCCAGATCGGTGAGGTCGACCGGAACCGCCTCGGCCGGGTCCCCGTCGCCGTCGTCGGGTAGCGAGTCGAGGTACTCCGCGTAGAACGGACAGTACTCGACGTCGTCGTAGGTCGGCAGGTCCGGCGCGTACGGCGCCGGTTCGTCGGCGGTCTCCAGGTACGTCGCCGCGCCACCGGTCCCGCTCCCGCCCCGGGCGCCGGAGTCGGCCAGGCCCGTCTGCTGGGACCGGGCGCGACTCGCGAGGTTCCTGGCCGTCGTCGCGCCCCCCTCGCCGGTCAGGTCCCGCGTGCGGTCCCGGAGCGTCTCGCAGCGGTCGTACACGACGTCGTCGTCGAACCCCGCCGTCTGCTCGCGGTTGTACGGACAGACGTCGGCCTTGCCGACCAGCGTCAGCCCCGAGACGGGGTCCCAGTCGTCGGGCAGGCCGTCGTTGATCCGCCGGAGGTCGGCCTCGAACCCCCTGAGTTGCTGTTTGACGCTCGTCAGGGCGACGACGCGCTCGAAGTCGCTGTCCGGGTCCCGCACGAGGTGAATCCCGGCGGTCAGGGCGAGCATCGTCTTCCCGGTGCCACAGGCCCCCTCCAGCGCGAGGAATCCGCCCTCGCTGGCCGTCTCGACGGCGGTTTCGATGCCGTCGACTTGCTGGGGGTACGGCTCAGCGTGTCCGAACACCGTCTCCCAGTCCCCGTCGCTCATCGCTTCCCTCCTCGGGACGCCCCTCGCATATGGTTGTCGACAGTGGTCGCCCGATCCGTGAAGAACCCTCGGACCACGAGGCCAGGGGGACGGCACCTCGGGGTCGCTCCGACGGCCGCGGATCGCTCGACGGCGGTCCCCGAGTTCGTCGTCGCAGTGGTACACCGTTCAGTCGCCACCGCTATCCTTCTACCTGCCATCAGTTATTTCATCCTCCGTTTCGGACGTCAGGAAGATGCGACAGAGGGGGCTCGCGAGCGACACGTCGGGGGCCAGTTCCGCGACTGGAAACGTGCTGCTGGTAGCGGTCGTGATCGTGTTCCTGGGCAGTGCCGCACTGTTCGTCGGGGACCTGGCGTCGGTCGGCAACTCGACCCCCCAGGCGACGTTCGCGGTCGAGTACGACGCCGACAGCGGCGTGGTGTCGTTCAGCCACCAGGGCGGCGACCGGTTCACGACGGACAACACCGAGCAGTTGCGAGTCGAGGTCGTCGACGCCGACACCGGGAACACGACGACCTTCGACTGGATCGGGGAAAACGGGTCCGCGACGGCGGTCTCGACGGGCGCGGCGTTCGACGTCGACGACGCGAACGGGCAGGCCGTCGGAAACGCGACGCTCGCGAACGCGACCTTCGAGGCCGGCGACGAGGTTCGTCTCGTCTGGGAGGGGCCCGAGAAGAGCGTCGTCGTCCGGGAGTTCACCGTCGGGAGCGACGCACGTAGCTACCTCGCCTGGACGCTGGACCCCACCGACGACCTGTCGCGGCGCTACGAGTTCGAGGACGCCGAATCGGAAGTCGCGGCCGACCAGGGCGACACCGGCAGTGCGGAGGACGCGTCGATTCAGGGGGCGACGACCGGCGTCTCCGGCCAGGTCGGCACCGCCTACGAGTTCGAGGACACCCGCAGCGAGTACCTGGCGGTGCCCCGGAGCTACGACACGCAGGGAACGCTGTCGACGATGTCGGCGTGTGCGTGGTTCAACACGGGGGCGAACCCGTCCGGCGACTTCGACAACTGGGCGCTGCTGGATTTCGACCGGTCGGAGTACTTCAACCTGTTCGTGTACGGCAACGGTGACGTCGGGTTCTCGACGACCGACAACACCAGTTCCACACACGACCTGCGAGCGTCGGGGTCGTACAACGACGGGTCGTGGCACCAGGCGTGTGGGGTGTACAACGGCACGCACAAGATCATCTACGTCGACGGCACCCAGGAAGCGGTCGCGAACCCCTACGGCGGGAACCCCCTGGGAACCGGGACGACGCGGTACGGCTTCGTCGGTGACGGCTCCGAGGCGTCGACGTTCGACGGGTCGCGGAACGGACTCCACTACGACGGCCGGATCGACGAGGTGCGCCTGTACAACCGCTCGTTGAGTAGCGGCGAGGTGTCGGACCTCTACACCGCGGACACCGGCGGGAACGCCAACCGCCCGACGGGAAGTCTCGTACTGTACTATCCACTCGACGAGAACTACGATGGCGACACGCTGACCGCGAGTGACGACAGTCCCGCCGGGGACACGACGGACGCGGCGGTGAACGGTCCGAACACGGGGGTCTCCGGCCAGGTCGGCACCGCCTACGAGTTCGACGGTGCCCAGACGGACTACCTGGCGAGCGAACAGCGCTACGACACGCAGGGGGCACTGCCGACGGTGTCGGCGTGTGCGTGGTTCAACACCGACGAGAGTACTGGTACCTTCGACAACTGGGCGCTGCTGGACTTCGACCGGTCGGAGTACTTCAATCTCTTCGTGTACGGGAACGGGTCGGTGGGCTTCGCGACGACCGACCAGTCGGGAACGATCCACGACATGGCGACGCCGGGAACGTACAACGACGGGTCGTGGCACCACGCGTGTGCGGTGTACGACGGCACCGAGAAGAAAATATACGTCAACGGGACCCTGGTAAAGAGCGCGAACCCCTACGGTGGTAACGCCCTCGGGACGGGCACGACCCGCTACGGCGTCGTCGGCGACGGGTCGGAGATGGGCTCGTTCGACGGGTCGCGCAACGGGTTCGGCTTCACCGGTCGGATCGACGAGGTGCGCCTGTACAACCGATCGCTGAGCGCCAGCGAGGTGTCGGACCTCTACTCCGCCGACACCGGCGGGAACGCCAACCGCCCGACGAGCGACCTGGTGACGTACTACCCGCTCGACGAGGACTTCGGGGAGGCGGACCTCCAGGTCAGCGACACCGGCGAGGACCCGGCCCAGGACGGCAAGCCCGCGGACCCGGACCGCACCGTCACCGGACAGATCGGAACGGGCGCCGAGTTCGACGGGAGCGACTACGTCGCCCTCCAGGACCCGTACGACAGCCAGGGTGCGCTGTCCGCGGTGTCGACGTGTGCGTGGTTCCGGACGAGCGAGTCGGCCGGCGACTTCGACAACTGGGCGCTGCTGGACTTCGACCGGTCGGAGTACTTCAATCTCTTCGTGTACGGGAACGGGTCGGTGGGCTTCGCGACGACGAACGCGGGGGGAACGATTCACGACCTGGCGACGTCGAATTCGTCGTACAACGACGGGTCGTGGCACCAGGCGTGTGGGGTGTACAACGGGACGCACAAGATCATCTACGTCGACGGAACCCAGGAAGCGGTCGCGAACCCGTACGCCGGTGACCCCCTCGGAACCGGGACGACGCGGTACGGCGTTATCGGTGACGGCTCGGAGATGGCGTCGTTCGACGGGTCGCGGAACGAGAACTACTACGTCGGGCGCATCGACGAGGTGCGCCTGTACGAACGCGCACTGTCCGCCGACGCGGTCGAGCGACTGTACCTCGCGACGGGCGGATCGACGGGCGACACCACGTTCGAGACTGCAGTCCGCGAGTACCCGGAGCCACTCGCGGCCGACTCGCTTTCCCTGGAGAACGTCGACGCCTCGCTCCCGTCGGGGACGACCGTCGAGGTCACGGTGCTCTCGGACCCGGACGGCGACGGCACCTTCGAGGAGACCAGCGACAACGTAACGCTCGACGGCTCCGGTGGGCCGTACGACGTCACCGGCCTCACCACCGACAGCGACCGGTTCAAACTCGAGGTAACGCTCAAGACTTCGGGCGGGACGAGTCCCACGTTCCGGAGCGGGGAACTCGTCGAGGACGACGGGTGATACGGTTAGTTTCATCTATTACCGGTGATAACCCGTACGGGACCGGTAATCACCGGTACACAGTGAAACTAAACCGTATGAGTCGCCCCGGGGACCGACGCTCGCGCTCCCGCCGGCGGCCGTGGTGGCCGGTTCGACGCTCGACCGAACCGCGTATGCACGCCCAGGCTCTCGTGATACGTATGTCACCGAACGCCGACGAGGGGGCAGACGCCGGAGCCGACGACGCGTCGCTCGATCCCGACGCCTACCGCGAGCAACTGCGAACGAACCGCGCGGAGAAAGACGACTTCTTCGCCGAGCACCCACAGTCGCCGATTCCGCCGGAAGACCGCGAGGCGTTCGACGGGTTGGCGTACTTCACGCCGGACCTCGACTACCGCGTCGCGGCGACCGTCGAGCGCCACGACGACCCCGACCCCGTCCCGATGGAGACGACCGCTGGCGGCGAGGTGCGCTACCTCCGGGTCGCCACGCTGTCGTTCGAACTGGACGGCGAGTCCCGGGAACTGGCGGCGTACCGCCAGGATCCGGACGACGAGACGGAGGCGCTGTTCGTCCCGTTCCGCGACAAGACGACGGGCCAGGAGACCTACCACGAGGGGCGCTACATGGAGTTGCATCCGGAGTCGGCGCTCGAAGACGGCGCGACGATCACGCTGGATTTCAACCTGGCGTACTCTCCGTTCTGTGCGTTCAGCGAGACGTTCTCCTGTCCGCTTCCGCCCGAAGAAAACTGGCTGGAAACCACGGTGGAGGCCGGCGAGACGGTTGCGTGATCGGGGTGGAACGATCGGACGCTCTCCCCGGCCTCTGGATGGGTTCGACCCGTGGTCTCGACGAAGCGTGGCATGGCGTCGGTAGGACCGTACAGCCCCCAACTGCCCGGTTCCGACCCCCGGGTTGTCTGCCCCCGGGCCTCTGGAGTCCCGGGGCCAACTCCCTGAGTACGCCTCCTGTTGCGAGTGAGGCGTGGTGTGTCATAGGCACCCATCGAGTATAATACCGGACGGTTTTGACGATGTGAATTTTATTATTATTCGGGTGACAGTGCCGTGCTCACGGCGCGACGCCGACGGTCACGAGCGTCCCGTACTCGTGGTAGCGTTCGACCATCGCCTCGCGCGTCTCCCAGTTCTCCGTCGGGAAGGCCTCGGCGGGCGGAATCTCGATCTCGCGGTCCGGAATCCGGTCCTGGACTGCGACGTGCAGGCCGGCCTCGCAAAACGCCTCCCGGTACTCGCGGGCGCTCCAGCGGGTCATCTCGACGTCGATGTTCTCCTGCCAGTCGTGGGCGTGGACGTTCTCCTCGAAGTAGTTGACCGCGCAGTGGAACGTGCCGCCGGGCCGGAGCACGCGCCGGACCTCCCGCAGCGTCCGGGCGGGGTCCGGCGAGTAGTAAAACGCCTCCATCGTGAACGCGTGGTCGACGCTGTCGTCCGCGAGGGGCAGGTGGCCGAACTCGGCGATGGCGAACCCGACCTCGGGGTCGTCGGTGTACGAGCGAGCGCCACGGGCCATCTCCGGCGCGGCGTCGATCCCGTAGGCGCGCCCGGCGTCTTTCAACTCCCGCAACGCGCGGGGGGCGTAGCCGCTGCCGGTGCCCAGGTCGAGGACGACGTCGCCCGGTTCGACGGGCATCCGCGCCAGGGCGTGTTTGGCGGTGTGCCAGTGGCGCTCCTCCATGCCCTGGTCGCGGCCCTCCCGGGCCCAGTCGTCGAACTCCGCGGCGATGTCGCCGCTCCCATCGCTGTCGGTGTCCATCGTACTCGACAGAGTGTCCGCCCGAACAAATGCGTTTACAAGCGTGCCCAGATTCGTCTCCGTCGTGCCCAGTCGTCGCAAGCGATACCGCGTCGCCGACACTGCCCAACAGGTCGTCGGCGGGGTCCTGCTGGCCGGGCCGTTCGTCGTCACCGAGGAGGTGTGGGTCCTCGCGGCGAACATGTCCTGGCTCCACGCCCTGTTCGCCGCCGGCGTCGTCGCCGCCACCGGCTACGGCGCGCTGTACGAGGCAGACGCGGACCGCGACCCCGACAGAGAGGCGGAGTTCGTCGGTGTTCCCGTCCGATTCCTCTCCCTGATGGGCGTCTCGTTCGGGTCCGTGGCCGTCCTGGCGCTGGCGTTGACGGCACCGACGACGTTCCTGCGCGAGGGCGGCGTGCTCGCGAACCCGACGACCGAACGGGTCGCCTGGACGACGCTGAAGGCCGTCACCGTCGGCGCCATCTTCAGCGTCGTCGGCGCGGCGACGGCAGACAGCGTCTTCTGACACCAAACAGTACGACACGGCGGGTCCACCCCCCCGCTGGCGGTCCCACTGCGCGGCCCGCCCCGTCGCCCGGGGGTGATTGTCCGCGACCCGGCACCCCGCACGCTTAAGTCCGTTCCCACGGTTCCCCGGTGTATGGAGTACACGCTCGCCATCGAGGGCACGCCGGAGACGAC
>CAZIVN010000018.1:0-18194 GCA_964542685.1 uncultured Halobacteriales archaeon | reverse complement strand
TCCGGGTGGGCACCGGTCAGACACGCGAGCGTGCCCCCGGCCTCGTCGTGGACGACGATACAGACCTCGTCGCCGGCGAGGACGAGCCCCGTCTCGATGCTCGACGGACTGACGAGCACGTCGACGCGGTCGTCCTCCGCGACGGTCTCGACTGCCCGGGCGTACGACGAGCGCATCGTCTCGAGGACGTCCCTGTCGACGATGCTCTCGAGGCGACTCCCACCGGCCAGTGCGTCGCGTCCGGCCTGGTTGGTGATCGGGCTGACGCCGCTGACGGCGATGCGGACCGGCTCGCCGGCGTTGCGCCGGATCACCTCGCCGGCCGCCACGCTGGGTGCGTGTGGATCCTCCGTACTCGCGACCGTCGTCTCGCAGTCTCGCAGGGCCGCGACGGGCGGCGACTCCTCGGGTGTCCACAGCCGTTCGAGAACCGCCTGGTGCTCCTCGACGACCCCCACGACGTCGACGAACTCGCGGTAGGCCACCAGGACGTGTTCGCCGGCGGGCGTCAGCGCGTACTCCCCGTCGGTCTCCGTGACGAGACCGCGTCGTTCACACCCCTCCAGGTTCCGGTGGACGGTCGAGCGGGCGATCGAACAGGCCCGCTTGAGGGCACACTGCCGCGCGGGGCCGTCCTCCAGGGCCTCGAGGATAGCGATCCGTTCCGTCGATCCGATCAGGAATCGAATCCGCTCCGGAATCATCTCGTTCCCCCCTCCTACCCCCTCCCAGGACAGTACCGACATAATCGGGCGGCATTACATGTCAGGCACGACGGTCCGGGGTCGCGACGGGCCGATTCGGTCCTACGCAGGAAAACCGCCCGAATCCGCCGACCCGGACACCGTCTCATCCGGGGAACAGGCCGAGGCGGCGCTCGCTCCGGCGGCCGCCCTGTACGGTTCGGTGTCCCCGCAGTTCGTACACGAGGCAGCCTCGAACCCGCGGCTCCGGACGTCCAGCGGTTCGCCGAGACCGCCACCGCCGGCGGCGGGTCGACGGTCGCCCCGGTGTGGCCGCGCTTCCGACAGCCGCACTCGGGGTCCCGAGGGCTCGTGGAACCCTCCCGGCGGTCGGTCTCGCGCTTACCACGTCAATCTTTCAGGGCCCGTTCGCGGACGCCCAGCGCCGCCAGCGCCCCGCCGCCGACGGTCATCGTCAGGAAGAACCCACCGACGCGGTGGATCACGACGGCGGCGGCGACGACCGGTGCGCCGACGCCGGTCGTCGCGGTGAGCAACACGACGTGGACCGACTCGATGCTGCCCAGGCCGCCGGGCGTCGGTCCGACCGCGGCCATCGTCCCGACGGGAATGACGAAGAAGGGGACGTAGAGGGGGATGGGGGCGGCCAGGGCCCGGAAGGTCAACCACATCGCGGTCCCCTGCAAGACCATCCCGAGCGTCGACAGCGCCAGCGCGGCGGCCAGGCCGCGCCGGTCCTCGGCCAGTCTGTCGACGGCCCCGAAGAACTCGTCGAACCCGGACTCGATGCGCTCGGGCCCGGGCGTCGACACCCGCGGAACGAGGCGAGCGAGCAACAACAGCGGCGGCGTGGCGAGGCGGACGACCAGGCGCTCGACGGCGTCCCGGCGGTACCAGACGACCGTCCCGACGACGACGATGGCGACGCCGAACACCGCCACCGAACCGACCGCGACCCGCAACTGCCGGCTCAGGGTCGTCGTGGTGGCGTAGACGCCCGCCCCGACCAGGCCGATGGCGGTCGAGGGGACGAAGTTCAGCGCGTCGGCGCCGGCGATGGCCGCGAGCGACGTCTCGTAGTCCGCGTCGGAGACGTCGCTGATGAACAGCGCGGCGATCGGTTCGCCACCGGCCTGCCCGAACGGCGTGACGTTGTTCGCGAAGGCGGCGCTTGCAAAGACCAGGACGGCGTCGACGGCCCGCATCGACACGGCCAGCACCCGGCCGACGACCCACAGGGCCAGGCCCTGGACGAGGATCCAGCCGAGCATCAGGCCCGCGACGACCGCGACGACGGCCAGGTCCGCGCTGCTTAGTGCGTCGAGGACGCGGCCGAACCCGACCAGGTAGAACAGCCCGGCGAACACGAGGCCGGCGACCAGGAACCCGGCGACCGTCGCCGAGTACTTCGAGAGCCGGCTCATCTCAGCGGTAACCAAGCGCTTCGAGGCGGTCGGTCGGCGCGTCGGTTCGCTCGCCGGCCGTGGCGTCGCCGGCCCGCACCGAGCGGCGCTCGTCGAACGGTGGCTCCCACCACGGCACCGTGAGGAGTTCGTCGGCCGGCGTCAGTTCGGGGTGGCCCCACGCCGAGACCTCCCCGTACCGGAGTCCGCTCCGTTCGCCGAGCAACTCGCCGTGGTCGGCCGTGACGACGGTCTTGCCCGGCAGTTCGGCGACCAGGTCGTCGACGGCGTCCATCGCGAGGGCGAGCGACTCACGGTAGGCTTTCCGGATCGTCTCGGGGGCGACCTCGCCGCGTTTCACCGCCGCGTACGGTTTGGCCTCGCGGTCGTCGGCGTCCGGCCGCATCGTCTGGATGGACGCGCCGCCCGGCAACTGTTCGGCGGTCTCGCCGATGTACGGGATGTGTGGCTGGACGAAGTGGACGAAGAGCCGCTTGTCCGGGTAGCGCTCGACGGCCGCCAGGGCCGCCTCGCACATCGCGTCGGGCATGACGGTGTCGAACCGGTCGTCCCAGGCGCGCTCCCAGACGTGGTCGATGGCGTGAAAGCGCCCGGTGTACTCGTTTGCCACCCGCGGGTTCCCGTTGACGTAGACGATCTCGGGGAACGACTCGTCGGGCGGGAACGTCGCGTCGAGGAAGGCCCCGGTCTGGGAGCCCGGGGCGACCCGGGCCTCGAGGCGCCCCTCGCGGTCCGCGACGGCCCGTTCGAACTCGTCGTACCGGCAGGCGTCGAGCAACAGGCAGTTGTCCCAGTCGGCCGCGACCAGGTCGAGTGGCCGGCCGCCGCGTCGCTTCGCCGCGACCCCCGCCCGTCTGACCGGGCGGGTGAGGACGTTCCGCCAGAGGAAGCCGGGCGCGTCGGTCCAGAAGGACCGGTCCGTGACGTTGGCCCGGAGCGTCTCGACGTACCGCCGGAGCGTCCCCATGTGGGTCGATGGGGAGCGATCCGCCCTAAAGGGAATCGGTTCGGAGCGGCCGTCTCCTCAGCGCCCAGGACGGGACTGACTCCGAATACGACACCGACGCTACTTCGGAAGCCCCCTCGGCCCCTTCCATTCCCGCCCGGATCGGTCGTGCCAGCCACCACTGATCGTTCGGCCGATCAGGCCGTCGAGAACGTCGCTCTATCGGTACCCCAGCGCTTCCAGGCGTTCCTCGACGTCCAGGGCCTCGCCCTCCTCCATGTCCTCGCCGGGGAGGTGTCGGCGGAGGCGTCGTTCGAGGCTCGGGTCGTCGACGGGGGACAGTTCCAGCGGATCCGCCTCGAGGTCGTACACCTCCGTCGACCAGTCGCGGTCGGGATACTCGACGTACTTCGCACCCTCGGCGCGGACCGCCCGCGCCCAGTTGCGTCGCCCGTGCAGGGACGCGCCGCAGGCCCGCATGTACGCGGGCCGGTCCGAAACCGTCTCGGGCGGGAGGAGCGACTCGCCGTCGACGCCGTCGGGGTCCGCCTCGACGCCCGTCGCGGCGAGTAGCGTCGGCAACACGTCGACCTGTCGGACCTGGGCGTCGAGCGTCGCCGACGGGACGCCCGGGCCGACGAGGACCAGGGGGACGTTCGAGACGAAGTCGAACACGTTCTCGCCGTGGCCGTTCTCCAGGTAGTGGTCGGGAACGTCGGCGCCCTTCTCGGCCCACCGGCGGTTGAGTCGTCCGACCCACTCGCGGGTGTCGACGCCGCCGTAGTAGCGCAGGCCGTCCCTGAGCGACTTCAGGCCCAGTCGGAGGAGACTGGAGCGGTTGGTGATGGACTCGCCGTGGTCGCCGTGGACGGCGAGCAGGGTGTCGTCGGGGACGGCCTCGAACAGCGCCTCCAGGCGGCGGTCCAGCGCCGACAGCGCCCGGGCGTACGGCGTCTCGCCGTACTCGGGGTCGTCGAACGCCGGCGGGACGTGCACGTCCTCGTGGAGTTCCCAGAGGTGGACGTAGGCGGCGAACGGGTCGGGGAGGTCCGCGATGCGCTCGCGGGCCTGCTCGGCCCAGCCGTTGCGGAACAGGGACGCCTCGGGTTCGCGGTAGCGGAAGGCGTCGAACCCCCTGTCCAGTCCCGTCTCCTCGACGAGCGGGCCCGTCACGAGCGCCTCCGTGTGGTAGCCGGCGGCGCCGAACCGTTCGGGGAACGACCGGACGTCCTCGGAGAGCCGTCCGGTCGACAGCGACTGGACCCCGTTGCGCTCGGAGTAGGTCCCGGTCAGCAGACTCGCGACGCAGGGACTGGTCGTCGTCGCGGTGGCGAAACAGTTCCGCGCGACGAGGCCGCGCTCGCGGAGGCGATCCAGGAAGGGGGTGTCTGCCGTCCCCGTCGCGAGGTGGTCCTCCCGGAGACAGTCGACACACACCACGAGCAGGTTTGGGGCGTCGGGGCGGTCCTCGGTCACAGTCGTGAGACTGCCAGGCCGTCTGCAAGGTCCTTTCGTTTCGCCCTCGCCCGGGCGGTTCCGGCGGATTCCGCCCGGTCGGACAGATTTACAACACTCAATCGCCTCGAGTTTCGTAGATGACGACCGTCCGATCGACTGTCGACGCCGAATCGGTCGAACTGACCCTGGAGTTGCCGGCCGGCCCGTTGACCGCCGGCTCGACCGTCGAGGGTACCCTCACCGTCAGCGGTGGCCCCGTCGGACCGGTCGTGCTCGCGCTGTTCGCAGGCGCTCCGGACGCACCGATCGACCCGGACGCGCTGGTCGCGCGGTACCGCCTCACCGACTCCGTGCCGGGCGACGGCCGCGAGGAGATGACCGTCCCGGTCACCGTCGAGATACCTCACTGGACGCCGGTGAGCCACCAGGGAACGACCGTCCGGGCGGCGGCCGGCGTCGGCCGTGTCGACCCAGAGGCGACGGGCCACGTCGTCGAGGTCGAAGCCGGTCCGGTCCAGTCGGCGACGCTCGAAGCGCTGTCGGCGCTGGGCTTCGCCATCGATCGGACGCGCTGTGTCCCGGGGACCAGCCACGACTACGGGCCCGCGCCAGGGCCCGTCCAGCTGTTCGAGTGTCGCCCCGTCGGCGGGCCGTTCGAGCGACGTCTCGACCAGCTGGACGTGGCGATCCGACCCGACGGCCGCGAGATGGCGGCGTACCTCGACGTCCACCGCGAGGGCGGACTGTTCAGCGAAACCGGCGGCGCCGACGGCCGGACGCTACGGGTGGCGGTCGAGGACCCCATCGGTGACCGGATCCACGACACGCTCTCGCGGCACGTCTGAGCGCCGCGGGGCGCGTCACGTGACGCCGTACCACGGTCTCGGTGCTACCCCGACGCCCTTATTCCGCTGGCGCTCCTCCGTTCTACCGTGAGTGAGGATACTGGGCGCCGGAACCTCCGGATGCCCGACGACGACGAGGTGTTCGCCGTAGTAACGGAACACCTCGGTGGCAACCACGTCCGCATCGACTGTGCGGACGGCGTAACGCGAATGGGGCGAATCCCCGGACGAATGAAGTACCGCGTCTGGATCGAAGAGGACGACGTCGTCCTGGCCGAACCGTGGGACTGGCAGGACGAGAAGGCCAACATCGAGTGGCGCTACACCGATGCGGACGCCCAGCAACTGCGCGAAGAAGGGCACGTCGCCTGATTCTCTGACCGGCTGTAGTAGCCGTTGAAACTATTCCCACACTCCTCGGAGTGACGCGGCCAGCGAGTCGCTCGCTGGCCGCTCTTCCCGAGGAGTGTGCGCATTGACTTTCAACGACTGCTACAGTTCGTCTCGAACCGGTTCGTGCGACGACACCAGCGACGCCCACGGGGAGCAACCGACCCCCAGGGGCTCGATTCCGCTTCCGTCAGCGCCTTGACCCCGCCCGTCGTTGCCCGCCACATGGACGACGGGCCGACGATGCTGATGGGCTACACCGTATCGCCCGACCGCAAGGCCGACCTCCTGGCGGCGTTTGCCGACCACGACGACCTGCCGACCGACGCCGTCGTGACGGCCGACACGCCAGCGGCGTCGCTGGAGGCGGCCGCCGACGCCGACGGCGTGATCGGGTGGCGCGTCCCGGAGGAGTGGCTGACCGCCGGGGACGGCATCCGGTGGGTGCAGGCGCTGTCGGCCGGCGTCGACTTCCTCCCGGTCGACCGCTTCGATGCGGAGGGGGTCGTCCTGACCAACGCCGCTGGCGTCCACGCCGAGCCCATCGCCGAACAGGTCCTGGCGTACATGCTGAACTTCGAGCGCGAACTCGTGGAGATCCGACGCCACCAGGACCGCGGCGTCTGGGAGCGCCCGCGCGGCGGCGAGTTGCGGGGCAAGACCCTGGGGGTCGTCGGCGTCGGTGCGATCGGGTCCCGCGTCGCCGAACTGGGCAGCGCCCTCGGGATGGAGACGCTGGGGACGAAACGGGACACGAGCGAGGTCCCCGAGGGCGTCGACGAACTCCTGCCGGCCGACGAGTACCACGAGGTGCTGGGCCGGTCGGACTACGTCGTCCTGGCCTGTCCACTGACCGACGAGACGGAGGGGATGATCGGCCGCCCGGAGTTCCGCCTGCTGTCCGAGGACACCGTACTGATCAACGTCGCACGCGGTGAGGTCGTCGACCAGGACGCCCTGGTGCGGGCGCTCCAGTACCGGACCATCCGCGGCGCCGCACTCGACGTCTTCGAGGAGGAACCGCTGCCGGCCGACTCGCCGCTGTGGGACCTCTCGAACGTCATCGTGACGCCACACATGGCCGGCACGTCGCCCCACCAGGCCGACCGCATCGCCGACATCGTGGCGACGAACTACCGGGCGCTGGAGAACGGCGACGTAGAGTCGATGGTCAACCGCGTCGTGTGAGCAACGCGGGGTTGAAACCGCTCGGAAGCCTACGACGGGTATGACACGGTGGACGGCCGAGGACGTCCGCGCGTACGACGAGCGCGCGCCGGCGCCGGCGACCACGGAGACGGCGACGTTCGCCCTGGGCTGTTTCTGGGGGCCGGACGCCACGTTCGGAGCGCTGCCCGGCGTGGTCCGGACGCGGGTCGGCTACGCCGGCGGGTCGACGCCGGACCCGACCTACCACGATATCGGCGACCACAGCGAGGCGGTCCAGGTGGACTACGACCCGACGGCGACGACGTTTGCCGACCTGGTCGACGTCGCCGTCGCGAACCACGACCCGACCCGACAGGCGGGCAAGCGACAGTACCACTCGATCCTGTTCTACGGGACCGAGGCGGAGCGAGCGACCGTCGAGGCGGCGCTGTCGGACCTCGCCGTCCCCTCGATCGAGACGCGCGTCGAGGAACTGACCGCCTTCACGCTCGCGGAACCGTACCACCAGAAGTTCACCCTCGCCGACAAGCGGTACGCAACGGACGCCTTCGAGGCGGCCGGCTACGACGAGGCCGGGATTCGCGAGTCGCCGGCAGCGGCGACACTGAACGCGCTCCTGGCCGGACGGGACGTGCCGGACCTGGGCGCACTGGCCGACCGATCGACACCGGACTGACACGTAGCGAGCGGGTCCGAAGACCGCCTGACCCGTCCGATCCGTCTTCCCCGCGGTCGACAGCTATCAGCCACGTTACACGTTCACACGGCCAGAGAGGTTAACACGCTACTCGCGAAACCACTGCGCGATGCTATCGGACAGGCAGCCCCCGGGCGGAGCGCACTGGAGTCGGAGGGGTACGGGATGACCCTCGACGAGTACGTCCCGGACTCGATCCGGAACAGTTACAGCGTGAAGATCGCCGCGAGTCTGGCGCTCGTGTTCGCGGTGACACTCGCGATCGGCGTCCTGTTCACGATGCACGTCCTGGAGACCGGCGGCGACGGCACCGTGTCCGAAACCGCCGCACAGGCCGGTCTCGTCGGCCTGTTGATCGTGTTCCTGCTGAACATCGCGCTCGTCGGCATCGTCCTCGGCGGGAACGTCGCACTGGCACTGCGGGAACTGGCAGACCGCGCCGAACGGATCGGCGCCGGCGACCTGGACGTCGACCTGGAGACCGACCGGATCGACGAGGTCGGGCGACTGTACGACTCCTTCGCGGCGATGCGTGACTCGCTCGCGGTCACGCTGGACGACCTGGAAGCACAACGCGAGAAGGCCGTCCAGGCCCGCGAGGAGACCAGGCGGCGCAACGAGGCGCTGAACACCGAGGCCCAGCGGTTCAGCGAGGTCATGGAGGCCTGTTCGAACGGCGACCTGCGGCGCCGTCTGGAGCCCCGGACCGACAACGAGGCGATGCGGTCCATCGCGTCGTCGTTCAACGAGATGGTCGCGGAACTGGAACGGACCGTCGCTCAGGTCGCGCGGTTCGCCGAGAGCGTCGACGCGACCAGCGGCGAGGTCCAGACCAGCGCCGGCGAGATCCGCCGGGCCAGCGAGGAGGTCAGCGATTCGATCCAGGAGATCTCGGACGGGTCGGCCCGGCAGACCGAGGACCTGGAAGTCGCCTCGGAGGAGATCAACGACCTCTCGGCGACCGTCGAGGAGATCGCGTCGACGACCAGTACGATCGCGGCTCGCTCCGAGGACGTCGCGGACCTGGCCGAGGACGGGCAGGCGGCGGCCGACACCGCGGCCGGAGAGATGGACGACGCCGAGCGCCGCACCCGGACGGTCGTCGAGACGATCGATCAGTTGAACCGCGACGCCGAACAGATCGAGGAGATCATCACCCTGATCGACGACATCGCGGAGCAGACGAACATGCTGGCGCTGAACGCGAACATCGAGGCCTCGCGGGGGGCCCAGTCACAGGAGGGCACCGAAGGGTTCGCGGTCGTCGCCGGCGAGGTCAAGGAACTGGCCGGCGAGACCAAGGAGGCCGTCGACGAGATCGAGGCGACCCTCCAGTCGATCAAGGCGGGCGCCGAGGAGAGCGCTCGCGAGGTCGGCGCGGTCGACGAGTCGATCTCGACGGCCGCCGCGACGGTCGACGACCTGCAGGGCCAGCTGTCCGAGATCGCAGACGGCGTGGGTGCGGTCGACCACGGCATCCAGGAGATCGACCGGGCGACGTCGAACCAGGCCGACTCCGCGCAGGAACTCGCGACCATCGTCGACGGCGTCGCGAGCGTCTCCGCAGAGACGTCGAACCAGGCCGAGGGCGTCGCCGCGGCCGCCGAGGAGGCGACGGCGACGATCAGCGAGGTTTCGGGCGAGGTCGAACGCCTGGACAGTCGTGCGGATCAGCTCTCGCAAGCCGTCGAGGTGTTCGAGGTGTCGCGTGAAACCGCCGCGACCAACGGGGGGAGCCACTCGTGACGGACCTCCTCCTGCAGGCGGCCGACTGGGCCCCCGGACTGATCGACGAGCAGACGCTGTACCGGTACACGGCGACCCTGCTCGCCGTCGCCGCGGTCGGCTTCCTGGGCTGGACTGCCCGACTCGCCGACCGCCACCGCCGGTACGGGTTGCTCGCCACCTGGGTCGTCGGTGCCATGGCGGTCACGTACTTCGGCATGTCGACGGGGCTGTTGCGCCTGGAGAACGTCGACGGCAACGCGGTGCCACTGACGCGGTTCGTCGGGTACCAGTTCAGCATCGCGCTGGTGATCGCGACGACGGGGTACGTGGCCGGACTCTCCAAGAAGATGATCGCCGCGCTGCTGGTGCCGTTTTTCATGATCATCGGCGGGACGGTCGGCGGGTGGTTCCTGGACGACCCGCTGAACAGCGTCGCGTCGATCTCGTCGCTGCTCAGTTTCCCGCTCGTCGCGTACCTGCTGCTCCGTCCCGGCGCGCGATCGGCGGCAGGGACGACGGCCGACCGAAAACTCCTGTACGGGAAACTCCGGAACATCGTCCTGCTCGTGTGGCTCGGGTACCTCGTCGTCGGAATCGTCTCCCGACAGAACGCCGGGCTGCTCGACGCCTTCGTCGGCGTGTTCCTCGGTGCCTACCTCGACGTCATCATCGCGGTCGGGTTCGGTACCCTCCTGTTGCGACACACCGCCGCCCTCGACGACGTGGTCGGCGCGAGCGACGAGGGGCGCGAGGAGCTTCTCGACGACGCCGGCGACGACACGGACGCGCCGGCAGCGGCCGACTGACCGGCACACCCGACGGCGCGGTTCTCGGGGAGGGTTTAAGCCCTCCCAGCCCAGTGGGAGTCAGTCCGATCCGCACGGCAGCCGTTACACGACACATGGGAGACGACTCCTGTTCCTGCTGTGGAACGCCCGACGACCGAATCGCCGTGGACGAGAAGGTGCCGGACGTGAGCGACGCCGAGTCCGACCGTGGGCACCGGAGCGACGCCGCGGCGGCCGGATCGATCACCGACCGGATCCTCTCCGGCGAGGCGCCCTTAGAGACACCCCTCCCTGACGACCTGGCACGGGCACTGGGGACGCTGGTCGGCGAACCGCGAGTCGAGACGGTCGAGGAGTGGGTCGACCCCCTCCGCGACCACGTCGGCGGCGAGATCGACGTAGCGGACCTGTGTCACGTCGCCGGGGAGACGCCCCACTGGGGCGAACTGGACGGTCAGCGCCACTACTTCGCCTGTTTCTACGACGCGGTGGTGCTCGCCGCACTCGCGGACCGGCCGGTCGACGTCCACACGGAGAGCCCCGACGGGACCGTCGTCGAGGCGCGCGCGGTCGGGAGCGACTCGCTGCGTGCCGATCCGGCCACGGCGGTGTTCTCGTTTGGCTGTGCGACCGACGCGGGCGGTGACGGCGACCCCTCGCACGCGGACGTGTACGACGCCGTCTGTCCGTACGTCAGGGCCTTCCCGAGCGTCGCGGCGTACGACCGCTGGCGGAGGACAGTGGCCGCGCCGACGGTCGCGACGTCGCTCGATGGTGCGACCGACCTCGCGGCGGCGCTGGCCGACTAGAAGAACTGCCCGATGAGGTTCCGTTCGGCGCGCTGGAGGTGTTCCGCGACGGTCGAGGGGTCGAGGTCGAGGTCCGCGGCCACCTCGGCCGTCGAGACGGTCCGGGGGACGTCGTAGTAGCCCATCTCGTAGGCCGTGCCCACCACCTCGCGCTGGCGGTCGGTCAGTTCGGCCAGTGGCGACTCGCGGCCGTCGTACGACCCGAGACTCCGGAGGTCCGTCGAGACGCCCGCCGCCTCGTAGGTCGCGACGGTCTCGGCGATGGTCGCCTGGTCGCCGGTCAGCGACACCGTCGCGCCGGCGTCGTCGACGTCCGGGTCGCAGGTCCCGACGAGGTCCTCGGAGAGCGTCGACATGTCCTCGGGCAGGTCCGGCGCCGTGAACTCCACGACGTACAGGTGGCCGTCGCCGGCGTCGCCGACGTACTCCCAGTCGTCGACGACGTCTAACTGGTCGATGGCGTCCTCGTCGACGCGCTCGTCGACCGTCGACGCCACGACGGCACCCGTGCCCCGACACTCCAGTTCCTCGAGGTCCCGCAGGCCCGCCGCGGTGAACACCGTCACGAGCCCCTCGATCCCCATCTCGGCGAAGGCGTCGTCCGCGACCGCGATGTCGGCTTCGCGCATCTCGACCGGTCGTTCGACGGCCGAACGGGAAACCGTTGTGCCCAACACACTGGGCACTCCCCCGCCGTCAGTCCAGGTCGGATCGCTCGAAGCGCCGGTGGCCCACCACGACGGGGACCAGACCCCACGCCAGCAACACGAGGACCGCGACCCAGGCGTCGAGGTAGAACGGCACCTCGCCGGCGACGCGTGCCGCGACGTCGACGCGTTCGGACGGCGCCGTCCGCGGGACGTCCTCGAGCGGGAGGTCGGGCACCGGCGAGACGTCCTCGCCGAGTGCGACACTGGAGACGACCCGGAACGCCTCCAGGGGGTTGAGCCGCTGGAGCAGGTAGTACCACGGTTCGGCCCGGAGGCCCGGAATCTCGCCCTCGACCAGGTAGTAGAGGCCGACGACGGCGGGCTTCCAGAAGAACACCCACCCCACGAACGAGCCGACGGTGGCGGCCAGGGCCTGCCCGCGCGTGCGGGCCGCGGCCGACCCACCGACCGCCAGGCCCGTCATCGACGCCCCGAGCAACAGGCCGGCGCCGGCGAAGCCGAGAAACGCCGTCGTGTCGGGCGGGCCGTACAGGACGACGACGGCGACGCTCCCGACGGCGTAGCCCGCGACCAGGGCGACGCCGGTCACCAGCAGTCGCCCCAGGAGCTTCCCCCAGACGACGTCGAACCGGGAGAAGGGGTAGCTGAGCAGGATCCGCAGGCTCCCGGACCGGCGCTCGCCGACGACGGCCATGTACCCCGCCACCAGCGCGATGCCGGGAACGAACAGGCCGCCCAGCATCGCGACGCCGGAAAGCGCCTTCGCCGGCGTGACCGTCACCGGTTCGGGGAACAGCTGTTCGGCCGACAGCAGGGCGGTCAGCAGGAACGCGACGAACAGCGCGACCAGGCTCCACAGGGTCCGCGAGCGGACGGCGTCCTCCAGGTCCTTCGTCGCCACCGCGCGCCACGTCGCGCTCATCGTGCGGTCACCTCCCGCTCGGGCGCCGTCTCGTCGCGCTCCTCGTCGGTCTCCGCGCCGCCGGTGTCGACACCGTCACCGGTGGTGTAGGCGGTGAACACGTCCTCCAGGGAGACGTCCTCGGAGTCGACGTCGAGGATCTCCACGCCGGCGGTCCACAGCCCCGAGATCACTCTGGCTTTCGCGCGGGGATCGGTCGGCGTGACGTGCAGGCGGCCGTCCTCGCGTCGTACCGACGCGACGCCGTCGATGCCGGCGACGTCGACGTCGCCCGGGTCGTCGGCCAGACGAAGGCGGAGTTCCGACCCGGCGCCGACCGTCTCTCGGAGCCCCTGGATGCTGTCGACCGCGACGAGTTCGCCCTCGTCCAGGATCCCGACCCGGTCACACACCGCCTCGACCTGGCCGAGGATGTGCGAGGAGAAGAAGACGGTCGTCCCCCGCCGGGCCTCCTCGCGGACCAACTCGCGCATCAGGCGGATGCCGTGCGGGTCCAGCCCGGAGGAGGGCTCGTCGAGGATCAGCAGGTCCGGGTCACCGACCAGCGCCATCGCCAGCGCGAGGCGCTGGGCCATCCCCTTCGAGTAGTCGCCGACCGGCCGCCGCGCGTCGGCCGGGTCGAGCCCCACCCTCTCCAGGAGCGCGTCGAAGTCGGGGTCGGCGGCGTCGGCCCACTCGGCCGCGAACGCCAGGTGGCGCCGACCCGACAGTCGGTCGTACAGGCCGAAGCCCTCCGGGAGGACGCCGATCCGTTCGCGGACCAGTTGCGTCTCCTCGTGGGCGTCCAGTCCCAGAATCGTCGCCGACCCGGCCGTCGGCCGCACGTAGTCGAGCAGTACGTCGATGGTCGTCGACTTGCCGGCGCCGTTGGGGCCCAGGAAGCCGAACACCTCGCCGCGCTCGACCGTCAGGTCGAGGTCGGCGACAGCGAGGACGGCGTCGTCGCCCCGCCCGTAGCGTTTCGTCAGTCCGTCCGTCTCGATTGCTGCCGTCATGGTTTCGTCCCGAGGGTCGTCCGGGAGCGCCGTGCCAGTGGCTCCGAACAGACTGGGGTCGTTCAAGTGCCCGGACCTGTCGACGACGACCGACGGCGAGAACGACGACGCCGTCGCTGGTCGGTGTGAAAGTACGCCGAACTCGTGAGAGCCCGGAGAGTTATACCGCCGAACAGGGGTCAGTGCGAACGCACTCGGCGACGTCGCCGAGTGCGTTCGAACAGTTCTGTTCGGTAGTATCAGACGCGTACGACGTTGGTCGCGCGCGGGCCCTTGGGGGCCTGTTCGATGTCGAATTCGATCTCGGTTCCCTCAGTAAGGTCCTCACCGCCGACGTCCTCCATGTGGAAGAAAACGTCCTCGTCAGCGTCCTCAGTCTCGATGAAACCGTAACCGCCCGTGTCGTTGAAGAAGTCAACCGTACCGTTTGCCATTGCACTACCCCGGATGCTGGGTGTACGCTTAAGGGTTCCGAAGGTGGCTTCTCACGGCGCGGCGACGAACACCGTCCGGTCGTCGCCCGGGCCGTACCCCTCGTGCGTCGCGACGCGCAGGCCAACACGCTCCAGCGCGTCGCGAACCGTCCCGTCGGCGAACGGCGTCATCCGCCGACTGGTCGTGAACACGGCGCCGTCCGCGAGGAAGACGACCGAGCGCCAGTCCAGCCGGCCGTCCCCCGTCGGAACGTGCTGTGCGACGCGGACGTACGCCTCGTCGGTTCCGACGTCCAGTCCGGGGTCGGTCCCGTCGGGTGGAAGCGGGGAGTTGTCGAACACCAGACGGCCGCCGTCGGCGAGGCGGTCGGCGAGTGCCGCGACCGCGGGGTCGAGTTCGTCGGGCGCGAGGTGGTTGACGACGCCGCGAATCGCCACGACGGCGTCGTACTCGCCGGCGACGGCCAGGTCTGGCAGCGCGTCACGGTGCCAGTCGGCGTCGCACTTCTCGCGGGCCACGGAGAGCATCCCCTCGTAGGCGTCGACGGCGGTGACGTCGAACCCGCGGGCGGCGAACCGGCGGGTGTGCTCGCCGGTGCCACACCCGACCTCCAGGAGCCGGCGGTCGCCGTCGCCGGCGTCGGCCGCCGACAGGACCCGCTCGACGAAGTCGACGTCCCGGTCGTAGTCCCACTCGGACTGGATGCGGTCGTACACCGCGGGGTACTCGGTGTAGAGTCGCTCCGGCATGCTCGGGCTCGTTTCGCCCCCACCCGGAAGTTCCTTGTCCCGGTGTGGTTCGGCGTCACGAACGGAGGCGACGGCCGGCGGAGTGTAACCGTTTTGTCGCTCCCACGCGACGCGCCCCACGATGGCGCTCCCGACGGCCGAGGAGTACTGGCTCGTCCGGTTCGTCTTCCAGCGGGCGCTGGCGCTGCTGTACCTGCTCGCCTTCCTCGTCGCGGCCCGCCAGTTCCGCCCCCTCTCCGGGGTCGACGGCCTCCTCCCACTGCCCGACCGGATCGAACGGACGTCGTTCCGGGAGCGCCCGAGTCTGTTCCACGTCGTCCCGAGCGACCGCGCGGTGGCCGTCGCGGCCTGGAGCGGCGTCGCGCTGTCGGCCGTCGCGCTCGTCGGCGGGCCGTACTGGCTCCCGGCGGCGTACGCCGTCCCGGCGTCGATGCTGCTGTGGGCGGTGCTGTGGGCGCTGTACCTCTCGTTCGTCAACGCCGGAGGGCTGTTCTACGGCTACGGCTGGGAGTCGATGCTCGCCGAAACCGGCTTCCTCGCGGTGTTCCTGGGAGCGGGGCCGGCGAACCCGCCGGTCGTCGTCCTCTGGCTCGTCAAGTGGGTCCTCTTTCGCAACATGTTCGGCGCGGGGCTGATCAAGATCCGCGGCGACGACTGCTGGCGCGAGCTGACGTGTCTGGACTACCACTACGAGACACAGCCGATCCCGAACCCGCTGTCCTGGTACGCCCACCACCTGCCCGACCGCTTCCACCGCGTCGAGGTCCTGGGCAACCACGCCGTGGAACTGGCCGTCCCCTTCCTCTACTTCGCCCCACAGCCGTACGCCGCCGTCGGCGGCGCCCTCACGGTCGGCTTCCAGGGCTGGCTCCTGCTGACGGGCAACTTCTCGTGGCTCAACGCCCTGACGGTCGTCCAGGCGGTCGCGACGTTCAGCGACGGCGTCCTGCGGACGCTCTCGCCGGTCGCGCTCCCCGCCCCGGCGACGACGGCGACGCCGCTGTCCCTCCAGGGACCGGCGCTCCTCGTGACGGCCGTCGTCCTCGCGTTGAGCGTCCGGCCCGTCCGCAACGTGCTCTCGGAGGCACAGGTCATGAACACCTCGTTCGACCCGCTGAACCTCGTCAACACCTACGGCGCCTTCGGGTCGATCACCCGTCGGCGGCACCAGCTGGTGATCGAGGGGACCAGAGCCGAGAATCCGGCCGAGGACGACTGGCAGGCCTACGAGCACTACGGCCAGCCGGTCCGGACCGACGAGCGACCGCCACAGGTCGCCCCCTACCACCTCCGACTGGACTGGCAACTGTGGTTCGCCGCGATGCGCCCGACGCCGGGCCCGCGCCAGCGCTGGATCGCACCGCTGCTCGTCGCGCTCCTGGAGAACGATCCGGACACGCTCGCGCTGTTCCGGTCGAACCCGTTCCCCGGGAACCCACCGAGGCGGGTCCGGATCCTCCGGTACCGCTACCGCTTTACGACCCCCGAGGAACGCGCCGAGACCGGCGACTGGTGGACGCGTGAGCGGACCGGAACCTACGTCCGTCCGGTGTCGCTCGAGGAACTGCGACGGCTGGGGCCGCGTGGAATCCTGGGGCGGCGACGGCGACTGTGAGATTGGCAGTGGCGCTCACGCGGAGTCGGCGTCGGAACGCTCGGGCTCCGACGCACCGTCGCCACCGCGTGCGGGCGGACGTTTCGAGAGCACCTTCCCGAACAGCGCCCGGTTGTCCGCGACTTTCCGGTAGCCCCACTCCCGCGCGACCCGGTAGGGGTCGAGGTCCCGCAGGGACTCGGCCGCGGGGCGGGCCGCCGACCCGAGGTCGGAGCGCAGGAGTGCCTCCTCCATGGCCGCGCCACAGGAGTACACCCGATCCGGCGTCACGAGGTGCGCACAGTCCTCGTAGTCGTCGGGCAGTCGGTCGAGCAGGTCCCCGGTCAACTCGGAGAAGCCGACCAGCCGCAGGTCCGATCGCTCGGCGACGAACTCCGCGCTCCAGGTGCAGAAGCCACAGTCGTCGTCGTACACGAGGACTGCCTCGTCCATACCCGACGGTAGGGGCGCGAGCCTCAAACCTCCCTCGGTGGTGGCACTCCGGGGCGCCGTCGCCGGCCGCTCGACGGCCCGACGAGCGTCAGACCCATACCGCCTGCCAGCGTCACACCGCCCATGGAGCGGTTCGTCGGCGCCGTCGTCGCGGGCGGCCTCGCGCTGGTCGCCGGGCTGTGGCTCGCGACGCTGTTTGCGGCCCGCTCGGTGGCCTGGTTCGCCGGGATTGGCCTCGTCGTCGCCGGACTGGCGGGGCTGGCGTGGGGACTCGCGTCGCAGGTCGACGTCCGACGCGGGTCAGTGTGAGCGGCCGGTCCCCCGCCAGGGGGGAACGCTTCTATACTATCGCCGACGACGTGCCCGGTATGGCAGTCGTCTTCTGGACACTCGTCGCGTTCGCGACGACGAGTTGCCTGTTCATGGCGTGGGCGCTGGGGGCGAACAGCAACTCGCCGCCGTTCGCGCCGGCCATCGGAGCCAACGCCGTCTCGACGATGCGAGCGGCGTTCCTCATCGGTATCCTCGCGGCCGCCGGCGCGCTGACCCAGGGCGGCGCCATCTCCGAGACGGTCGGAGCGAACCTGATCCGGAACGTCGCCATCACTCCGCTGGCGGCGACGACGGGACTCCTGGTGGCGGCGGCGTTCATGGCCTTCGGGGTGTACAGCGGCTACCCCGTTCCGGCGGCGTTCGCGACGACCGGCGCGATGGTCGGCGTCGGACTGTCGCTGGGCGGCGACCCCGCGGTCGGCACCTACCGACGGATCGCGACGTTCTGGGCGCTCGTCCCGCCGATGTCCGGCGGGCTGGCGTTTCTCACCGCGTCGCTGTTGCGCCGCGAGGACGTCCCCGACACGTTGTCCATCCCGCTGCTCGCGGGGCTCGTCGGCGGCATCCTCGCGAACGTCCGCCTCGGCGTGATTCCCCACCCGACGCGCGCCCAGGGGTCCGTCGCCGGGGCGCTCGCCCGCACGGCCGGGACTCCCACCGTCTCCGGCGTCGACGTCGGCGTCGTGGTCGTCTCGCTGCTGTTCGCCGCGGCCGGGTTCGTCCTCGTCCGGCGCCGGACCCAGGCCTCGGTCGAACGTGGGATCCGGACCTTCCTCCTCGCGCTCGGGAGCGTCGTCGCCTTCTCCAGTGGCGGGAGCCAGGTCGGCCTCGCGACCGGACCGCTGGAGAACCTCTACGGCGTCGAACTCGGGTTCCCGAGCATCGCCCTCCTGGGCGTCGGCGCGACCGGCATCCTCGCCGGCGCGTGGATGGGCGCGCCGCGGCTCCTGCAGGCGACCTCACGCGAGTACGCCCAGCTGGGGCTCCGACGGTCCATCGCGGCGCTCGTCCCGGGGTTCGTCATCGCCCAGCTCGCCATCGCGCTCGGCATCCCCATCTCGTTCAACAACATCATCATCTCGG
>CAZIVN010000017.1:6296-18480 GCA_964542685.1 uncultured Halobacteriales archaeon | reverse complement strand
CGTGAGCACCTGTTCGCTGATCGAGGGTTCCAGTGCGTCGTAGTCGTATGGCAGTGGCGGCAGTTCGGCGTGTGAGTGTTCAGGCATGGAACGTCACCTCGTCGGTTATTTCACACGTATCCCACTTAATACTTTAGTCGTCGGACGGTACCGTGGCACACGGGTAAACACCGGCAAAACCCGGTGCCTGCTGTCGGTTTTCGTGTGTCAATAGTTCAGAGTACACGAAAATATTTTTGTAGAAGTTCTGGTACGTGCCGCGACGAAACGGCCGTACTCCGCGTCAGTCCCCGCGGGCGCGTTCGAACATCGCGATGGCCTGCTCGCGGCATTCGGCGTGGTCGACGATAGGGGCGGGATAGTCGGGGGCGTGCTCGTCGCGCGTGGCCGCCGAGCACGCCGCCCAGTCGTGGACGACCTCGGCAGGGACGTCGGCCAGTTCCGGGACGTACCGCCCGATGTACGCCGCGTCCGGGTCGTAGCGTTCGCCCTGGGTCATGGGGTTGAACACGCGGAAGTACGGTTGTGCGTCGGTCCCGGTCGAGGCGGCCCACTGCCAGCCCCCGTTGTCGTTGGCGGTGTCGTGGTCGACGAGTTTCCGTCGGAACCAGTCGTACCCCTCTCGCCAGTCGATCAGCAGGTCCTTCGTGAGGAACGAGGCGACGATCATCCGCACCCGGTTGTGCATCCAGGCCTCCTCGCGCAACTGCCGCATCCCGGCGTCGACGATGGGGTAGCCAGTCTCGCCGTCCTTCCAGGCCTGGAGGCCCTCCGGGTCGTGACGCCACTCGATCCGTTCGTCGTACTCCTTGTAGTTCTCGCGGACGACGTCTGGATTGTACCGCAACACCTGCGTGTAGAACTCCCGCCAGGCGAGTTGCGACTGGAACTCCTCGACTGCCTCTCGCTCGTCGTCGGTCGCCGCTGCGGCCATCGCCGCCTCCGTCTCCGCGTACACTTCCCTGATCCCGATCGTCCCGTACTTGAGGTGGGCCGACAGTCGCGACGTGGCGTCGTCGGTTGGATAGTCGCGGCGCTCGTCGTAGTCGTAGACGGCGTCGTCGCAGAAGGCAGTCAGCAGGTCCCTCGCCACGTCGGTCCCGGCCGGCGGAATCTCCGCCTCGGGTTCGTCGAACCCCAGGTCCGACAGCGACGGCGTGTCCTCACTCTCCGCTGTGACGCGCTCGCGGTCGAGCAAGTCCGTCCCCTCCGGTGCGGAGACGGGATCGTCTTTCGCCCGGTCGCGCCACTTCTTCCAGTAGTAGGTGAACACCTGGTAGGGGTCACCGGCGTTCGTGGTTATCTGGCCCGGGCGGTGGTGGACGGTGTCCGTGACGGCCGCCGTCTCGACGTCCGCGGCCGCCAGTTCGTCGACGACCGCAGACTCCCGGCGTCGACCCAGTCCGGAGTACGCCTCCGCGAACACGACCCGGTCGGCGTCCAGCGTCCGTGCGATTCGGGGCAGTTCCCGCTCCGGGCGGCCGCGAGCGACCAGCAACTCGCCGCCACGGTCGCGGTACTCCGCCCGCAACGAGGCCAGTGCGTCGAGCATGAACGCCACCCGTGGGGGTGCGGCGTGGTCCAGAACGGCCTCGTCGAACACGAACACGGGACAGACCGGCCCGTCCTCGGCGGCTGTCGCGAGGGAGACGTTGTCGGCGACGCGCAGGTCTCGTCGGTGCCAACAGATGTCCATGCCTGACCATCGTCGCCGAGCCCCCTCAAAGGAACGCCAAACGGAGTAGGTACTGTGGGCGCGGGATCAGGAGGACGTAGCGGCGGCGACCGCACCGGGGTGCCGTCGGCGTCGGTGCGGACCTGTCGTCTTTATCGGCGGTCAGTTCAGGATCGACCCTGCGACGGTCGCCAACTGGTCCGTGTTGGCGGTCTGGAGACGCTCGTCACCGAGCTTGAGACGGAGCCGGGGGCGGCCCACGTCGATGGGCACCTTCTCGGTGTCGATGAGTCCCATCTCCTCGAGTTTCGTCTTCGTCCGTGAGAACGTTGCCTTGCTCGCCAGGCCGACGTCCTCGCCCCACTTGCTCACGTCGTACAGCAGTTCCTCGTTGCGCGCCGCCACCAGGAGGCTGATGGTGACCTCGTCGAGGCCGTCGCCGTCGCCACGTGCGGTTTCGAGGGACTGCAGGACGCCCTCGAAGTCGTCGCGGGCGTCGTCACTGAGGTCGCTGCTCAGCGTGTCGCGGACCTCGGAGATTGGCGGCGTCCTGAGGCCGTACTCGTCGGCCTCGGCCCACCGCTTTTCGTAGTTCTCGTGGGCCTCCTCGACGAACGCCGCGTCCTCTGCGACGAGGCCACCCACCCGATCACCCGCGTCGACGAGCGTCACGACGCGGTCCTCGGCCACGAGGAGCGTGTTTGCCGGGGGTTCATCGACCGTACTGAGCGAGAGCTGCCCTGCCTCCGCGAGGTCCGCCGCCGTCGAGGCGACGATGAAGTCCTCGAGTACGGTCTTGAGCGTCCGGTACTCCGCGAGGAGCTGCACGTGGGTGTCGTAGTCACCGTCGCTGGCGACTTCCACGTACTCTTCGATCGCGGACGCCGAGGGGTTGACGAAGTACACGTCACCGCTCGTCCCCGATAGCGTTTCGTCCAGTATTTCGCCGAGCCGCCTGTCCAGTAAATTCGACACCATGCCTTCGTAAGCGAAACGCTCTGGCCCATACTAAAATTTACCGGCCGATCACCCATCTAGACCGAAATTCTAAATAAGCACCGACCGTCCCGGGGGGTAGTATCCGATTCTATGGTCGGTGCAAAGAGGGGTTTCCAAATCTTGGTACAGATTAGCACGGCGCAGTATTGCGATTCTCGCTTCGACTGTCGACCGTCGTCGGTTCGCCCTCGAGCCAGCAGTCCCGGTCGACCGATCGAACCTGTCTGGCGTCCGCGGGTGGCGTTGCCGACGGTGGCGTGAGGCCGCCAGGCGCGGGCCCCGGGGAGAGCCCGCATCGATCGAGGGCTCCGAGAGTGGTAGCCAGGGTGACAGACGGGTCGTACGGTTCCCCGGCTCCAGAGGGGACCACGGTAACAATACACACGGGCGGTATTAATTCTCTCGGCCCCGCGGGATCGCTTCGAGGGGTCGGTTCGCGGCCGCTCTCACCCGTTCGGTGAGGCCCGGGTCGACCCGTCGCCTGCGTCCGACCGGTCGTCCGCCGCTTCGCCCGCCCGAGAACGAACCAGTTCGGCGAACGAATCGACTTCGTCGTACCTGTCGCGCAACGACAACGCGACGCGTCCGCGATCGGTTATCTCGTACAACCCCGAGTGATCGGCCGGACCGATCTTCCGGACCAGGCCGTAGTCCGCCAGCACGGGCATTCGGGTGTTGACGTTCTTGCGACTCTTTCCGGTGTGGTGGGCGAGGTTCGTCGCCACGTTGCGGCCGTGTTCCGACAGTGCCTCGAGTATGAGGAAGTCGGTCGGTCTACGGAGTTTCATCCTGGGGGAGTCCTCCTACTCTTTTCGCGCGGGAACTGGTATTTGAGTGTACCGACTCGTCGCCGCGAACTCGGGTCGAACTGGGCAACTGATGCCGGTTCTACGCGCTCGGGGGTGGTAAAACGGGCGGTGAATTTAAGGGCTGGGTGCCGAAGGTGGACGTGGGTGCCCACAGTTACCACGTACCTGACCGGGCATCCACCAGGGCGACGACCCATCGCTGCGGGCATCGAGCCCACCCAGGGGAGGTTTCCCCACCATCTCATGCCTTCGCGCCCGGACACCGGCAGTCCAGGGCGGGCGCCCAAACGGTTTTGCGTCCACTGACTGGGGTGTACCCATGGAGCCACTCGACCTGGAGGCGTTCTACGACCTCGCACTCGTGACGGAACTCGCCGTGTCACCGTCCGGCGACCGCGTCGCCTTCGTCGCCGACGAGTTCGACCCCGACGAGGACGACCGCGTCAGATCGCTGTTCGTCGTCCCGACCGACGGGGGTGCCGACCCGTACCGCCTCGCGCGAGCCTCGGACGCGAGCACGCCCACGTGGGGTCCCCGGGGGCGACACCTCGGATTCGTCGCGGCTCGCGACGAGGACAGCGCGCGGGCCGTCGGGCGCGAGGACGACGGCGACGACGAGGACGACGACGAAAACGGCGGCACCGGCGGCGAGGGCCCGCGCCCGCAGGTCTGGGCGTTCGACACGGAGCGGGGCGGGGACGCGCGCCAGTTGACGGACTTCGAGGAGGGCGTCTCGGGCTTTTGCTGGTCGCCGGAGGCCGACCGACTCGTCGTCGCGGCCCGCGACCCGACGGACGAGGAAGCCGACTACCTGCGCGGCCGGCGCGAGGACGACGACCCGATCGAGGTGACGCGCCTCCAGCACAAGGTCGACGGCGTCGGGTGGACGGACGACGTGACGACGTACCTGTTCGTCTGTGACGTCGACGAGGACCACGACCCGCGCCGCCTCGACGACGCTCACTCCCGGAGCGCACACTCCGCACTGTACGGGATGCAGCCCAGGTGGTCACCCGACGGCGACCGGATCGCCTACATCTCGTACCAGGGCGAGGACCCCGACGACACCGGCGCTATCGACCTCCACACGATCCGACCGGACGGGAGCGACCAGCGGACGATCACCGCCGCCGACGGGCGGGCGACCGACCCCCGGTGGTCGCCCTCGGGCGACCGCCTCGCCTTCACCTTCGGCCACCCGCGCAACTGGTACCGCCCGGACGAGGTCCACGTCGCGGACGTCGAGACCGGCGCTTACGAGTCCGTCTCGGCGTCTCTGGACCGCCGTCCCGCCTGGGGCGGCGCCGCCGAGTGGGTCGCAGCGGACGAACTGCTCTGCCCGATGGCGGACGAGGGACAGAGTCGCCTCGTCCGACTGGACCCGGCGGCCGACGACCCCGAACGGACGTTCGAGGGGCTGGGCCGGTACCGCGGCGTCCAGTTGTTCGACCACGGCGGCGGCACGCTCGGCCTGTGCGTCAGTGACCCCGAGACAGGCCGGGACGTGCACGCACTCGACGTGGACGCCGCCGACGCCACGACCGACGACCCACTGCGGCGACTCACCGCCGTCAACGAGGGCCTGCAGGCGGCGTACGCGTTCCCGACGGCCGACCGCGTGACCTACGCGAACGACGACGGCGTCGAGGTGGAGGGCATCGTCTACCGCCCGCCGGAGCACGACCCCGAGACTGACGACCCACTGCCGGTCGTCGCGAAGATTCACGGCGGTCCCATGTCCTACGACGAACCCGAGTTCGGATTCCAGGAGGCCGTCTGGACGACGCGGGGGTACGTCGTGTTCGAGCCGAACTACCGCGGTTCGACCTCCTACGGCCGCGAGTTCTCGGAGACGCTCCGTGGGTCGCGGGGCGACCTGGAGACCGACGACCTCACGAGCGGACTCGATCACCTCGCCGAGCGCGGGTGGACCGACCCCGACCGCGAGTTCTGCACCGGCTTCTCCTACGGCGGCATCACGACCGCACACGCGGTCACGCGGACCGACCGCTTCGCTGCGGCCGCGGCGGAACACGGTATCTACGACTTCTCCTCGACGTTCGGGACCGACGACAACCACCTCTGGCACGAGGACGAGTTCGGCCTGCCGTGGGAGGAGTCCGAGACGTTCCGCGAGATCTCGAGCATCACCGACGTCGACCGGATCGACACCCCATTGCTCGTCACCGCCGGCGAGGAGGACTGGCGGTGTCCACCGACGCAGGCCGAGCAACTGTACGTCTCGGTGAAGAAGCAAGGGGTCGACGCGAAACTCGTGATCTACCCGGACGAACACCACAACGTCGCCCTGCCGGAGCGAGCGATCCACCGCTTCGAGACGCTGGTCGAGTGGTTCGAGGCCCACGACCCCGCCGGTGACACAGAGGACACCGAGGAGGACGAGCCGAACTGATCGGTGCGGTGCGACGTGGGTCGCCGCCTCTTCGTACGGTTCGCTGTCACTGTCTCGTCCCGATCGTCCGTCCAGTCCCGTTGTTCACCGGGACTGGACGAAGAGGACTGATACGGTTTCGTTTCAGGCGTCGTCCTCGTGACAGACGACGACCGGGCGGTCGGCCCCCAGGACGACCGACTGGGTGACGCTGCCGAACAGCGCCTTCCCCGTCGGCGAGCGACGCCGCCCGGCGACCGCGATCATGTCGACGTCGCGGTCCGCAGCCACCTCCAGGATCCGCTCGGCGGGGTCGCCGCTCTCCTCGGCGTAGGCCACCTCGATGCCGGCCGCTTCCAGTACGTCTCTCGCGCGTCGGACCGAACCGACCTGCGTCACCGAGGCGCCACCGGAGTTCCCCGTGAACACGTGTAACAGGACTGCCCGTACAGTGTCGTCGGCCTGGGGCAGGTTCGAGACGGTCCGGGCCTGTGCTTTCGCGCGCTCGTCGTCCTCGTCGAGAGCGAGCAAGACCTCGTACATGCGCGAGTCTTCGACGGGGGGACAGTTAGCCGTTCCCCCGATTCCCGGGGGTCGAAAACGGGACTGCAGCGACGGATCAGTGGTCGCCCGGGACGCCGCCCTCGTCCTCGCCGCCCCGAATCACCCAGTGGTCCTCGCCCTGACGTTCGAGGACCGACGGTTCCCGCATCCGGACCACGTAGCCGGTGTTGGTGTGTTCGAGGTCGTGGTCGGCGTCGACGCGCACGAGGTTCCCGAGCAACTGTGCCGAGGGCGGTTTCTGCGCGGCGCCGCAGTCGTACACCGTGACGAGTTCGCGCTCCCTGCGGTCGTAGACGACGACGTGGGCGTGTCTCGGGAGTCGATAGCGGTCCTCCCCGAGCGGCGGCAGGAGGTTCATGCTCGCCGGTTCGGTGCCCACGGGCAAACCGCTGTCGACGGCCGCGGGCGCCGTGAGGGCCGGACGGACGGAGCCACGGCTCGTGTCCGAAGCCCGAGGGTCTAAGAGGGCGCGGCGTCATCGGACCTCCATGAGCGACCGCGCGTCCCGACCGTCCGACGGCGCCACGGAGCAGTCGAACTCCTCCCGGACGATGGACACCCTGGAGACGTTCTCGCTGCTCGCCCAGGAGACGCGCCTGACCATCCTTCGTGAACTGGCGGCCGCAGGGCCGAGCGGGGAGGGGGAGCCGGTGTCGTTCGCCGAACTGCGACGGCGCGTCGGCACGAAAGACTCCGGACGCTTCAATTACCACCTCGACAAACTCCAGCCCCAGTTCGTCACCCACGTCGACGAGGAGGACGGCCCGAGCGGCTACCAGCCGACCTGGGCGGGCATCCGCGTCGTCGGCGCCGCGATGGCCGGCCAGTTCGACGCCGAGTCCATCGAAGGCGAGGTCGAGTACAGCTGTCTCCACTGCGACCAGGACGCGACCCTGACCCACGAGGACGGCATTCTCACTGTCGAGTGCCCGGACCACACGTTCGACATCCCGGTTCCGGCCGGCGCGGCGGAGAACCGCACCATCGAAGAACTGCTCGACGTCGGCATCGCCCTCACGGACCGCCTCGTCGAACTCGCACGTCGCGACATCTGCCCGAACTGCTACGACGCCATCGAGGTCGAACCGGTCGAAGTCGAGGCGGGGACGGTGGTGTTCCAGGACGCCTGTCCGCGGTGTCGGACCACGGTCGGCATCCCGGTCGGGCACTACGTCGCCACTCACCCCGGCGTCGTCTCCTTTCACTACGAGCGCGGCGTCGAACTCGACGGCGAGGCGCTCTGGCGAGCCGACTGGACCCACCCCGGCGCCGAGACCATCGAGTCCCGGGACCCGTTCCGACTGCGTCTCACCGTCGAGTGTGACGGCGACGAACTCGACGTCCTGGTCGACGAGAGCGGCGACCAGATCGAACTGGACGGCGTCTGAGGGGACGGTACAAACCTCGTTTTAGTTTTCAGGTGACTTATACTCCGGGCGCTCCTCAGTCGAGGTGTCGGCAGGACGGCTCACCCGTCGACGCCACCATGCAGGCGCCGTCGGGCGATCGGCCGCCAGTCCGAGTCCGCCCGCCCGTCCTGCCGGCCAGTGCAGTGCCCGCATCGATCGTCCGAGCCCGCCGCCCGACGATCGGTCCCCTACCCTGCCCGAGTCTTCACCGCTCCCCATTCCAGTTTTCGACACACGAGGCCCGGACCCCAGGTCACCGCTCTCCGCTCGACTCCTCGACGACGCCCCGCTCCCTGATCCACTCCCAGCCGACGCCGTCCTCCGGGTCGGCCAGGCGGACCGCCGACGGTCGCCACCGGTCGTCGAACGCGGCGCGGATCCGAACGCTCCCGTCGGTCGTCGCCAGGCTCACGACGGCAGCGTCCTCGCCGTCCAGCGAGGGCTCGCCGACGGCCTCGACGTCGCTCCCGCCGACCGTCTCGGTCCACGCGCGTTCGGCCGTCGAGACGACCCGGTCGGGGTCGCCGACGTCGCCACCCAGCAGGTCCGGCAGTTCGTCGAAGCGCCCGCCACGGAAGACGCGACTCGCCAGCATCGTGGCCACGTCCTCGCGGGTCGTCAGCAGGAGGCCCCGCACGCGCCCCTCCTCGACGACGACTTCGACCCGCACCCGCGTGTCGCCGGCGTCGACGAACGCGTACCCCCCGTCGTCGCTCGGGGCGGTCCGGACGACACCCTCGTACGACGACACCTTGTTCGTCCAGGTTCGCTCCATGGCCGTCGCGACGGCCTCCGGGTCCTCGCCGTCACCTGGCGGGTCCAGTACGGCGGCCAGCTCGCCGTACCGCCCGGCGACGAGGAGGTCCACGGCCGCACGGGCCCGGCGCGCGGGGTCCTGGGCCGACGCGAGACGGTCCGCCGCCTCGCTCGTCTCGTTCTCGCCGCCCAGGAGTGGGTCGACGAGCCCGGAGAGCAGCCCCCGGAGCCGTCCGGTCAGGACGGACAGCGCCGTGGCGTCGTCCGACAGCGTGATCCTGAACGCCTCCACGCGGTCGCCCGCCCGGCGTCCGGCAGCGACGAACGTCTGGCCCCCGAGTTCGAGCGGAACTTCCACCTCGGACCCGTCCACCGTCGGGTCACCCACGGACTCCAGTGACCCGAACGAGTCGGTCAGTTCCGTCCACATCTCGGCGAGGTCCGCCTCGGTGAACTCGTCGGTTCGCTCGGCGGCACGCTCGTAGTCGCCCGCGTCCAGTGCGCGGACGAGGCTCAGAACCGGGGCCCCGTCCTCGTTTTCGGGCTCTCCGTCGGTACTCATGATTCGGAGGAGGAGGCGGGACGGCCCTAAACGCTTCCAGAAGCGCGCTCCTGTTTGGAGGATTATACGACGGTCAGATCACGCCGTCGAGCCCAAGCGCGGTCACGAGGGACACGCCGCCAGCGAGCGCCCCCAGGAGGTAACAGGCGATCACCGCAGGGTTGAGGACGATCAGCGCCGGTTGGGCTCCCTCCAGCCGTGAGAGGAGGACGTGGAGGCCGATGGTGCCGAGGATTCCACCGATCAGCGCACCGAGCGCCGGCGCGTTGAGGAACGGTGCCCAGGAGACGAGCGCCGGTGCGTCGAGGAAGTTCCCGGCACTGACGGCCATGATGCCGGGGATGATGGCGTCACCGTAGCCCAGCAGCGACGCCCCACCCTCGCCCTCGTCGTCCGCCAGGTCGCCGATGCTGTCGATTGACTGGAGGGAGAAGGAAGGGTCCCGGGGGAGCACGAACGCCATCGGAATCTCCAGGTCCAGCGAGCCGTCGACGAGCGACTGCATGTGCCCGCTGACGTACACGCTGTAGGCGTCGTACACCGCCATCCCGACGAGAATCGCCAGCACGAGCCCCGGTACCAGGCTGATGCCGAAGATGGCCACGATGGCCGCACACAGCATCACGCCCGCGACGTCGACGACGTACCACTCGGGGTAGAACCACAGCGCGAGAAACAGGCCCAGTCCCACGGCGCCGGCGACGACGCTCCCGCCGGGGAGGAACACCCACGCCAGGATGGCCGCCTCGTAGCCGAAGATGCCCAGGAACAGCAGGCGGAACAGCGTCTTGCCGTAGCCCAACCGCTGGACGAGGAGGATCGCGACCGTACCGGCGGCCACCGCGCCGCCGAAGTACAGCACGTTGACTCCGGACGAGGGATCCTCGTACGCCTGCAGGCCCTGCGAGGCCAGTTCGGGCGCCGCGAGGAGGCCGAGCACCATCGAGACGACCGCGAGCCCGTAGGTTCCGTACTTCGGGATCGCGGTCCAGAGCAGCGAGTCACCGGCAGTGGCGTGGTCGGTCGACTCGGGTTCGGCGGACGATTCGCCGGCGCCTTCCGTCGCTTCGCTCACGATCGATCCCCCCTCGGCCCGTCCGAGTGCGGGCCGATACCGATCGGGGATCGGTCGCGGCTGGAGGGCGAGAACGGTCGTTGCATGGGTCTGTGCTGGCTCTCACATCCACTTAACGGCGTCGAAGGGTCGGCAGTCGCGCCGGGCTACCCCTCGACGACGGTCGACGGGTCGCCGTCGCCAAGCGCGGCCCGCAGTTCCGACCCGAGCCGCGCCGTGCGTTCACCGGCGTCGTCGACGTCCGAGAACGGCAGCGCCAGGACCGTCACGCCGGCCCAGGCCGCCGCGTCGAGGTCGATGCCGTCGGCCGTCCGCCCAGCGAGCACGACGACCTCGAGGTCCGGCATCGACGTCAGCGAGTGCTTCGAGAACACGGCCGGGTCGTCGACGACGACGGCCTCCGCGTCGACGGCCGACGCCATCACTGCACTCTCCGTCTCCAGCGGTTCGACGGACACCGTCGCGTCGACCGCGGCCAGTTCCGACCGCAGCCGGTCCGGATTCAGGCCGAGGGCGGTGTCCACGACGACGTGCGGGATCATACCGGATGTGCGTCGTCGGTCCACTTCATACGGTCGGTCGACGGCGGGGCACGGAGCCCCCGATCGCGGCCCGAATCAGGCGTACGACGCGATCAGTCGATCGAACGTCGCCCGGTCCTGTGCCCCGACGACCCGTTCCGCCGGCTCGCCGTCGGCGTACAGCACGAACGTCGGCACGCCCTGGACGCCCACCTCCGCGGCGAGTCCCTGGAGCCTGTCGATGTCTACCTTCGCGACCGTCGCGGGCGACTCCGCCGCCACGGACTCCACTACGGGCTCCATCATCTTGCACGGACCACACCAGTCCGCGTAGAAGTCGACCAGCAGCGGCGAGTGCCGGTCGACCAGCGTTCGGAAGTGTGACGCGTCCTCGACCTCGACGGGGTCGTCGGCCACGGCCCCGGCGTCGTCTTCGGCCGGTTCCGGGGCGCGCCCCCGCAACTCCTCCAGTTTCCGCTCCCGGATGTCGTCGATGTCCTCGCCAGTATCGCTCATACCCAATCAAGGCGTTTCCGAGACATAAGCGCTGTCCGGTCGTGCGAGCCCGGGACTTAACCACCGCAACGTCGAGGCGGTCGGGGGACCGCCCGAACGACGCCAGCCTCAGAACAGGTTCCGGAGCCACGCCGCCAGACGGCCGAAGGCACCGCGGTCCTCGTCGCCGGCCCCGGCCTCCTGAACTGCCGGGGTCGGTTCGCCGTCGGTCGGCGCCACGCGTGGTCCCGGTTCGGCCGCCGCCTCGGCGGTGTCGGCCGCCTCCGCTGGCGGTTCGGACGCGGGCACCGCTGGTCCTGGCGCCGGTCCGTCCTCGACGACCACGCGCTCCGCCTCCGCCGCGGCGGTCAGCCTGGTCGCGGGCGTCGGTTCGCCGTCGGTCGGTTCGACGCGCGGCGACGGCGGGGGCGTCGCGGGCCCGCCCCCAGCCGACGCTTCGGCCTCGACGTCGCCCGTCCCGCTCGCTCCGACGGGCTCCACCGCTGGGTCGGGATCGGTGCCGGGAGCGATGGCGGGCTCCGGCGTGGCGTCGGCCTCCGCTGGTGCCTCCGTGGACTCGGTCGCGCCCGCTGGCGTACCTGCCTCGGCCTCCGCCGCCGGAGCGGCCGGTTCCCCCGGTTCGATCGCCGACACTGCCGGTTCGGGGTCGGCGCCCGGCGTGACCGCGAGCGGTTCGACTGCCGGCCTCGGGTCCTCGGCGGGTGTCACGGACGGCGGCGACGGCACCGCCCGGACGGCCGGCGTCGGGTCGGCCGAGGGCGTCACACCGATCCGGGAGGCGGCCGGCCGCGGGTCGTCGGCCGGCACGACCTCGGGTTCGGTCTCCACGCGGGCGACTGCAGGCGTCGGATCCGCGCTGGGAGTCACGGCGATGCGGGACGTGGCCGGGGTCGGGTTCGCCGAGGG
>CAZIVN010000017.1:0-6196 GCA_964542685.1 uncultured Halobacteriales archaeon | reverse complement strand
TCACGGCGATGCGGGACGTGGCCGGGGTCGGGTTCGCCGAGGGCGTCACGGCGATCGGCGTTACGGCCGGTTCGGGGTCGGCACCGGGAGTCACAGCGATGCGAGACGTGGCCGGCGTCGGGTTCGCCGCCGGCGTCACGGCGATCCGTGCGACGGCGGGCGTCGTGTCGTCGCCAGGAACCACGTCGGGCGGGGACTCGGGTTCGGACTCCCCCCTCGCGTCACCGGCGACCAGGTCGGCGACGTCCGGTTCCTCCGACCTGCTGGTCCCGGCCGCCGGACGGTCGGGACTCGTCGTCTCCTCCATCGAGGCGAACAGTTCGTCGATGCCGTCCTGATCTATCGCCTTCGTCTCTACCGCCCCGGCGTCGTCCTCGCGGTCCTCGACTTCCGCCGTCTCGAACCCGACGTCCTCGAACGCCGAGTCGGCGTCGTCCGAGAGCCAGGCAGGTGCGTCGGACTCGTCGTCGATTTCGTCCGCTGCCGGGTCGGGTTCGGCGAACTCCTCGAGGCTCGTCTCGTGGAGCAGCGACCGATCGAACACCTCGATCCGGTCGCCGTACTTCTTCTGGAGTGCGGACAGTCGGTCCTCGCTCAACAGGAGGAGTCGCCACCGGTCCTCGCGGTCGGTCAGCGGGACGAACGTCATTCCGGTGTCGGCCAGCAGTTCGGTCTCGACGTCGTGCAACAGCGCCGGGAGGTTGTTCGTGTCGAGCGGCCCTTCCGGGTAGGCGAACGTCGTCATCCGGCTCTCACCACTCGCGTCGGTCAACACCACGTCGACCGGTTCCTCGGGGCTGTCAGCCGTCACCCGATCGCCGCTGGGGCCGCGCATCACGACCGAGGTGTTGTACGGCTCCAGTACCGTCCGTAACTGATCGCCGGGTTCGTCCGGGTCGTACTGGCGCGGGGTTTCGATGCCCTTGCTGGAGGCCGCCAGTGTCCGGTGGAGACGGTCGAACAGCGCCTCGGGGGTCCGCTCGTCGTCGTCGACGACGTGGGCGACGACACTGCCTGCGGACGCGTCGTCCGGGACCGGGCCCGACCAGTGCAAGTCGATCACCTCGGACTCGGACAGTCCGAACCGATTGAGCAACAGGAGATATTCCTTGAGTGCCGCCGAACCGTCGGTCATCGACCGCAATTCGGTCTAGTGGTTTTTAAAACTATTTGCAGATACGGTGGCAACGACTGCCTCCCGAGGCCCAGTTCGGCGTTCGACCGGGCCGGAATCGACAGGACGTCGCCCTGTCCGGTCGAGTCCGGCGCCGTCGTGACCGGTCGGCGCCCCGCCTCAGAACGGGAGCAGCGACAGCAACCGCGCGACCAGTCCCGGCGACGATTCGCCCGACTCGTTCGACGCCTCGTCCTCCGACCCCGTGTCGTCGCCCGACTCGGCCGGAGACGCCCAGTCGCCGTCACCTTCTCCCCCGGACTCGTCCACCGTCGAGGCCAGTGCCTCGTCGTCCGGTTCGACGTCGAAGATCCGGGCGCCGGCGTCGTCGTCCGTCGTCGCGTCCCCCGCTTCGGCCCCGTCCGTCGGTTCCGGGTCCGTCTCCTCGCCGGTCGTCCCCCCGTCGTCGCTGTTCTCTCCGACTTCCTCGAAGGAAGCGTCGACTTCGGGTGTCGCATCGAGGGCCGTGGCGTCGCTCTGGGGGTCCCAGCCGTCGGCCGATTCCGTCTCAGTCTCCGTTTCGGTCTCTGCCTCCGGTTCCGTCTCCGTCTCGTCGTCGACGAGGGCACCGTCGACCTCTCCTGGGTCGGGCACCTCGATCGATATCTTCGGCTCCGTGTCGTCCGACTCGTCGGTCTCCTCGTCGTCGGCCGCCGGCTCGTCGCGGGGCTCTCCCGGTGGTTCGCCGTCGGACAGCGTCTCGTCGCTCGCCGCCGCGAACGCGTCGGCCCACTCGTCGACGACGCCCCCCTCGAACGGGTCGTCGTCCGTCGACTCGTCGTCGCCGCCGGTGTCGATCCAGAGGAACCCGTCCTCCTCCGTGCGATCAGAGAGGAGCAGTTCCCCCAGTGCGTCCTCGTCCGGGAGAATCGCATCGTCGATCGGGTGTTCCTTGACGTCCTCGTCGGCGGCAGCGATGATCTCCTCGGGCGAATCGTTCGACAGTTTTTCGTAGATTTCGTCGCCGTCCGCACTGGTTCCGAGCGACGACTCGGCGTCGGCCAGTTCCTGAAACAGGTCGTCGGCCGTCTTGTCTTCGGGCCCGTCGTCCTCGGCCGGGTCCCCGTTCAGGAAACTCCCGCTCATTGATCGTTCGTTAGACAACACCGCGGGTTAAATTTTGTTATCGACGTTCTAACTGGCTGGGTTTCGGGTTCTCGGACCGTTCGAGGGTGTCGCCAGCCGTGCGAGTACACTGCCGGACGGGACTACTCGACGGGACTCGCGGACCGTCGCCGAGTGCGCTCGCAGCGACCTCCCTCCGGCAGTATTACCTCGCCGGCCTGCCATCCGTCTCGTATGCGACTCGGAGTCCTCTCGACGGCGACGATCGGACGGGTTGCCTTCCTGCCCGCGGCGGCCGACAGCGACCACCAGGTGCGCTCCGTCGCGTCCAGGGATCGCGAACGCGCCGAGACGCTCGCGGAAACGTTCGACGTGCCAACAGCGTACGGCAGTTACGCCGATCTGCTCGCGGACGACGACCTCGATGCGGTGTACGTTCCCCTGCCCAACGGGATGCACGCCGAGTGGACGAAGCGGGCCGCCGACGCGGGCCTGCACGTCCTCTGTGAGAAACCGCTCGGCGTCGACGCCGCGGAGGCCCGGGAGATGGCCGACTACTGCGAGGCGGCCGGCGTCACGCTGATGGAGGCGTTCATGTACCGGTACCACCCGAGGACGGAGCGCGCCCTGGAGATCGTCGAGACGGAACTCGGCGAGGTCCGCTCGGTCTCCGCGACGTTCCAGTTCCCGCTTCGCGGCCGCCCGGACGACATCAGACTGAACCCCGACCTCGCGGGCGGGAGTCTGATGGACGTCGGCTGTTACGCCGTCTCCGCCGCGCGGCTGTTCTGCGGGGAACCCACGGCCGCCTACGCGACGGCGACGGACACTCGCGACGCTGGCGTCGACACCGCAATCGCCGGTGTCCTGGAATTCGAGGACGGCGTCACGGCCCGCGTGTCGGGGGGCTTCGACACGGAGGACGTCCAGCGGTACCGCGTCGAGACCACCGACGGGACCCTCGAAGCGCAGGAGGCGTTCGTCCCGCGGGGCGACGACGGCGTCGAACTCACCTACGAGGTGGACGGCCGAACGGTGACCGAGCGGTTCGATCCGACCGACCAGTACCGCCTCGAACTGGAGGCCTTCGCCGAGGCCGTCGAGACTGGCGAGCCCCCGCGGACCGACGGCGACGAGGCGGTACGGAACATGCGCGCCATCGACGCCCTCGCCGAGAGCGCCGACACCGGTCACCGGGTGACGCTCGATCGATGAGCGACGGGCCACCGATTCGCGGCGTCGTCCTCGACGTGGACGGGACCGTGTTCAGGGGCGACCGGCTCTGTTCGGGTGCGGGAGAGGGGCTTGCGGCACTGCGGGAGGCCGACGTCTCCGTGCTGTACTGCTCGAACAATCCCTCGAAGCGACCGTCGCAGTACGTCGAGCGGTTCGCGCGCCGGGACCTGTCCGTCGACGCCGACCGCGTGCTGACCTCGGCGTCGGTCACGGCCGCGTACCTCGCCCGGGAGCACCCGGACGCGTCGCACTTCGTCGTCGGCACCGACGCACTCGGCGAGACGCTCCGCGACCGCGGCCTCGACCTGACCGACGACGTGGACGCCGCGGACGTCGTCGTCGGGTCCTGGGACCGGGGGTTCGACTACGAGGCGTTGGAGCGGTCGCTGTGGGCCCTGGAGACTGCCGACGCGTTCTACGGCACCGATCCGGATCGAATCGTTCCGACGGACGACCGTCCGATGCCGGGCTCGGGCGCGGTGGTCCGTGCGATGGCCGGCGTGGCCGACCGCGACCCCGACGCGGTGCTCGGCAAACCACACCCGTTCACGCGTCGGCTGGCGCTCGACCGCCTCGGAACGGCGCCGGAGGAGACGCTGGTCGTCGGGGACCGTCTGGACACGGACGTGGCTCTGGCCGGGGACGGGATGCGTTCCGCGCTGGTGCTATCGGGCATCGCGGCCGAGGCGGACCTGCACGACGCCGAGCACCGCCCGGATCACGTCCTCGAATCGCTCGCGGACGTGTCGAGACTGGTCCGGGACGGCGTCTGACCACGCCCGCCGTCACGTCCTCTCACCGGTCCGGATCGGAAAACACTACGTGTTGGACGAATCAGGTGACGAGTGAATGTCGCCCGATCACAGTCCCCGGACACCGCCGACGGGAGGGAACGGATGACAGAGACGGAGTCGGCGAGCGTCCCGACCACGAGCGACGTCGAGTCCCTGGCGAGCCTCCGGACGCGGATGCTCGTCACGCTCGCCGTCGTGGTCGTCCTCCCGGTGTTGTTCGTGTACGCGCTGAGTTCGATTCCGTTCGCCGTCGCGGCGGTCGCCGGCGACTACACCGGTCCCTGGATCCCGCACCTGGATCCGCTGGTGGTGGCCGGCGTCGTGGCTGGCGGCCTCGTCCTCCAGTACGTGCTCGGCCCGCGACTCGCCCTGCGACTGGAGAAGGCCGCGCCGGCCTCGGAGGCGGACTATCCTCGCGTTCACGCCGCGACGCGACGGTACGCACGGAGCTACGACCTCCCGGAACCCGACGTCGCAGTCGTCGACAGCGAGGCCCCGAACGCCTTCGTCGTGGGTCGGTCCGCGAGGTCGTCGACGCTCGCGGTCACCGAGGGGCTGCTGGAGACGGTGGACGACGACGAACTCGACGCCGTCGTCGCCCACGAACTCGCCCACGTCCGGAACCGCGACGCGCCGGTGATGAGCGTCGCATACCTCCTGCCGACCGTCTCGTACTACGTCGCCGTTGGGGCGACTTACGCGTTGTACTTCGCCGGGCGGCTGATCCCGTTCGGGGGCGGACATCACCACCACCACGGCGGCGGGTCCTCCGACGACGACGCCGGATCGGCCGTCCTGGTGGTCATCGCCGGCATCCTGCTGACCATCCTGATCGCCGCGCTGTTCTGGGCGGCCTCGTACCTCGTCTTTCGGCTGTTCTCCCGGCAGCGTGAGTACGCCGCCGACGAGGCCGCCGCCGAGGCGACCGGCGACCCTGCGGCGATGGCGTCGGCGCTCCGGGCTATCGACGACGGCCTCTCCGAGGCGCCCGACCGGGACCTCCGGGAGATCGACGGCGGTGCCGAGGCGCTGTTCGTCGCCCCGATCGAGTCTCAGAACCTTCGAGAAGAGCCGGAGACGCTGCTGAACGCGGATCTGTTCCCGGAGACGCACCCACCGACGGAGGATCGCATCGAGCGCCTCAAGACCATCGCGGCGGACGGCGGCGTCGGGACGGCGGACCGTTAGCGCTCCAGTCCGCCACGCTCCTTGACGTTCAGGATGTTCCGCACGGCGAGGTAGATCTCCTCGGGAGAGGTTTCCTCGTCCTCGTCGTACAGGTCGCTGACGCGGTAGAGGACGTTCGCGAGTTGCTTGCTCTCGGAACTGTCTCCGCGGACGTCCTCGGCGACTGCCCGGAGGAGTTCGACGCGTTCGGGGTCCGGTTCGAACTCGCTCATCGCCCCGAGGCGTGGCGCCGGCGGTTGATAATTCCGACGTTGTCGGCGACGCGCTCGGTCAACTCGCGGAAAGCGGCGCCCGTCTCGTTGTCCTCGTCGAGCACGATCGGCGCGCCCTCGTCGCCGCCGGTCCGCACCGCGGGGTCGAGCGGGATCGAACCCAGCAGCGGCATGTCGTGGGTCTCGGCGAACCGGCGCCCGCCCTCGGCGCCGAAGATGTCGTGACTCGACCCGCAGTCGGGACAGCGGAACGAGGCCATGTTCTCGGCGATGCCCAGTACCGGGGTGTCGTGCTTGCCGAACATCTCCAGGCCCTTCCGGGCGTCGTCGAGGGCGACGTCCTGGGGGGTCGTGACGACGACGGCACCGGTGACGGGGACGCTCTGGAGCAGGGACAGTTGAGTGTCGCCGGTGCCCGGCGGCAGGTCGACGATCATGTAGTCCAGCGACCCCCACTCGACGATCTCCCACATCTGCGTGAGCATCTTGTGGACCATCGGGCCCCGCCAGATGACGGGGTCCTCCTC
>CAZIVN010000016.1:17518-18561 GCA_964542685.1 uncultured Halobacteriales archaeon | reverse complement strand
ACCGGGCGACGACGTCCATCAGGACGAACCCGTACGTGTTCCCCCAGTGGATCTCGCCGGACGTCGTCGGCGGCGGCGTGTCGACGCTGTAGACGGTGTCGGGGTCCAGGTCTGCGTCGCCGCGGTAGTCGTACACCGTCGAGTCGCTCCAGCGCCGCCGCCACCGCTCCTCGACGGTTGCGGGGTCGTAGTCGCTCACCGGCGACCACGGGCGGGTCGCCCTCGACGGTCACGTATGTGGTCGGGGTGGTCGTCGAGCGATTCCTCGTCGGTCGGTCGTGTCGGTCTCATCGGTGCGTGGTCGCTGTCGGGTCGCGTGGTGGTTGGTCGGTCCGTGCGTGACTGGCCGCTGTCGGGTCGAACGGCCGGCGAACGGGAAACGTCGGAGAAGTGCGTGAGGCGGGGCTACGGGGCCCCTACGGGAGTTGCTACGGAGACGACGGGAGCGGTGTCGCGTCCGGAGCGCTCTGCGGGTCGCTGCGGGTGTCCCATCGACAGTCGATTCCACGTCCCGGGGTAAAACAGTTACGCGACCGACCGGTCACTCCCCGCCGGAGTGGGCCCGCACCCAGAGTTCGCCGATGCGCGAGAGGCGCGTCCGGTAGGACTTGCCTCGCTCCTCGCGCTCGATGTACCCCTTCCCGCCGGGCCCCAGGCGGTCGACGTTGTAGATGACTTTCGACCGGAAGCTGTCGGTGTACTCCTCGTTGAGTTCTGCCGCCAGCGACTCTGCGAGTTCGCTGACCGACTCGAACTCCCCTTCCTCCCCGAGTTTGAACAGGATCAGTTCCTCGAACGGTTTGACGTTCGAGAAGGAGGCGACGGGCAACTCGACGATGTGACTGCCGTCTATCTCCTTCGCTCCGATGGTCGTTCCCCGCTCGTCGAACTCCGACAGCAGGTCGCGTGCGGCCGTCAGCCGCTCCTGGACGCGCTCCTCGTCGATCGCCTCGCCCCCCGCGGCGAGGACGTCGGCCAGCAGGTCGCTGTGGTGGTGCAACTCCTCGGCGAGTTCCGTCTCCAGGTACTTCTCGGGGACCGTG
>CAZIVN010000016.1:0-17508 GCA_964542685.1 uncultured Halobacteriales archaeon | reverse complement strand
GGCGAAGGCGAAGGAGACGGTCCGAGGCATCGCGGAGACGTTGACCCACACCTCGTTGTCGCGGTCGAGTTCGGCGTTGATCAGGTCGTAGGCCTGCTCGAAGGCGGCGTCGTAGTCGTACACGTCCTCGACGACGAACCGCTCGGTGGTCGCTCCGAGCAGGTTCTCGAAGTCCGTCTCCAGTTTCCGTGCGAGGTTCTGGGAGTACTCGACGTTGGCCGCGCTCCCGACGGCTCCCTCCAGGAGGACGACGTGGTCCACGTCGAGTTGATCCCGCACGAGTGGCGCGATCAACCGGTCGTAGTCGAACCCGACCGGGACGATGTGGGTCTGCATACGAGGGCCGTGGGGGTCCGCGGGCATAAAGCGGGCGTGTTCGTCGCCGCTGCCCACACCTTCATATCGGGCGAGCGATTGCACGCCACTATGGAAAACCCCCCGCGGGCGTTGCTCGTCGACGGCGACCGCCCCGACGAGACGGCCGCGGCGGTCGAGGCCGCGGGACCGGTCGCGGTCGACGCCGTGGGCGACGCCGGCGACGCTCTCGAACGGGTGGGATCGGGGGAGTACGACTGCGTCGTCGCCGTCGAGTCGAGCGACGTGAGCGCGCTGGGACTGTTGCAGTCGGTGCGCGCCGAACGCCCGCATCTGCCCGTCGTCGTCGTCGAGGCGTTCGACGCCGTTCGCCGCGCCCTGGCCGAGGGGGCGACCGACGTCGTCCAGCGGACAGCAGACGCGGAGTTCGGGCCCCGACTGGCGCGCCGGATCCAGGTCGCGGTGGCGGCGACCGGGGCCGACGCGACGAGCGAGCGGCCGAACAGCATCCGGCAGTTGATGCGGGCGGTGCCGGCGGCGATCACCCGCGTCGACCGCGACGGCGAGGTCGTGTTCGCCAACGAGCGCGCACGGGAGGTGTTCGGGGTTGGCCGCGAGGAGGTCGTCGGACGCCGCTTCGACGACCCGGAGTGGGAGATCCGGGACCTCGACGGCGAGCCGATCCCCTCCGAGGAGTTGCCGTTCAGACGAGTGGTCGACACCGGCGAACCGATCGAGGGGTACCGCCACAGCGTCGTCTGGCCCGACGGAAGCCGACGGGTCCTCGAGATCAGCGGGGCGCCGGTGTTCGACGCCGACGGGACCGTCGAGAGCGTCGTGTTCGCCAACCGGGACGTCACCGAGCGCGAGCGTCGGCGGACGGCCTTCGAGGCGCTGCACCGCATCGCGACGACCATCCACCGGGAGTCGACCGTCGAGGCCGTCTCCGAGCGGACGGTCGACGCCGCCGCCGACGTCCTCGAGTTCACGACCTGCTCCGTCCTGCTCCGGGAAGGCGAGTGGCTCGTCCCCTACGCCGAGTCCGAGCAGGTCCGATCCGGGGGTACCCGGCGGATGCGCGTCGATCAGGGGCTGGCGGGCGAGACGATCCGCACCGGCGAGTCCCACGTCGTCGAGGAGATCACTCCGGACGACGAGACCGACCCCGCGAAGGACGACTACCGGTCGGGAATCAGCGTCCCGATCGGCGAGTACGGCGTGTTCCAGGCGGTCAGCACCGAGGTCGCCGCCTTCGACGAGGACGACGTCGAGGCCGCGGAACTGCTCGTCAGCCACGCCGAGAGCAGGATCGAGAGCATCGAGCGTGAGCGGAACCTCGAACGCCAGAACGAGCGTCTGGAGGAGTTCGCCGGCATCGTCAGCCACGACCTGCGTAACCCCCTCAACGTCGCCAGTGGGCACCTGGACCTGGCACGCGAGAGCGGCGACGACGAGAGCCTCGCTGCCGCCGCCGACGCCATCGACCGCAGTCAGGCCCTGATCGACGACCTGTTGACGCTGGCCCGAACCGGCCAGGAGATCGGCGAGCGCGAACCGCTGTCGCTGGCCGCGGTCGCCCGCGAGTCCTGGGGCACCGTCGACACCGCCGCGGCGACCCTGCGCGTCGAGACCGACCTGACTGTCCGGGCCGACGACACGCGGTTGCGGCAACTGTTCGAGAACCTGTTCCGCAACAGCGTGGAACACGCCGGAGCGGACGTGACGGTCACCGTCGACGAACTGCCCGACGACGCGGGCTTCTACGTCGAGGACGACGGCCCCGGGATTCCCGAAGCGGAACGCGAGACGGTGTTCGAGTCGGGGTACTCGACCGCCGAGGAGGGCAACGGGTTCGGGCTGCGAATCGTCGACCAGGTCGCCGAGGCCCACGGCTGGAGCGTCGCTGCCGTCGAGGGGACCGACGGCGGCGCGCGCTTCGAGGTCACGGGCGTCGACGTGACGGACTGATCGGACCGTCGCTGTCGCCAGTGCCTCGAACAGGGCCTCGCGCGCCAGCGGCCGGTCGTCGACGCGGGCGACGTCCGTCAGGCCGTCCTCGCGGACGTTCGCGGCGAACTCGCGGCGAGCGTACCGGCGGCCGTAGACGACGTTCGTCGCCTCGATGGTGAACAAGGGCAGTTCGAGAACGGTCTCGCGCTGGGCCAGCGACGAGTCCCAATCGTCGCCGATGGCCGCCAGGTCGCGTATGGCCCCCATCGGGAGCGGGCAGGTGCCGGACGCGCTTCGACGTGTCGACGCCCTCAGCAGGAGTCGATGGCTTTCCCCGCCATGTCCGTCAGCATGTCCTCGATGCGGTCGGGTGGTTCGGCGAAGCCCACCGCGAGGTCGACCGCGAGGTTGCAGATGTACGTCTCGAGCATGCTCTGGGCTTCCTGGCCCATGCGGTCGCTGTCCATCGTCGCGATCCCGATCGAGGCGATGGCGTACAGTCGCGCGAGGATGTCGCCGAAGTAGGTAGCGACCAGTCCCAGCGACGTCGACCCGGGGATTCGCGCCGCACGGGCATCCAGCAGGTCGTTCCAGTACTCCGTCAGTTGCTGTATCTCCTCGAGTTGGCGCTTGATCCGCTTGACGCTCTCGCCGCCGCCGCTGCCGTCCGGGAGGATCCCGGTCAACTGACCCGTCTGGGCGTCGACGGCCCACATCGCCGTCGGCGACCCGGACTCGGGGTAGAGGTAGACGTTGCTCCGGGAGCGCGACTCGTACCCGGCGACCGACCGGAGGCGGCCGAACCGGGTGGTCGCCTCGTCGGGGAACTCGTCGCCGAGGGCGTCGTGTGGGACGAGCGTCTCGTCCTCGAGCAGGGCGGCCGTGCTCGTATCGAAGCCGTCACGTTCGATGACGGCGAGACGGGCCGTCGCCGCCAGGGTTCGGTGCAGTTCGCGCTCCCGGTCGCCGTCGGGTGTGAGCGTCCGGAGTCGCTGTGTCGGCAGGAGGTCGACCGACTGGACCACCCGGTCGGTGCCGAAGACGGGCCGCTGGCTGTACAGGACCGTCCTGAGGCCGGTGCCGTACGTGACCGAGTCGTCCGTGGCGCGGTCCGGCAGGGGGGTCTGCAACAGCTGTGCGTGCTCCGAGACGACGCCGACGCCCTCGGTCCGTTTCTCCTCGAACTCCTCCTGGGATCCGGAGTGGCGGGCCTCGTCCATCGGTCGCAACGACCGTTTGCCGGCGAGGTGATCGTCGAGTTTGACCGACGTCGGGACGCCGGCCGACTCGAACGACAGCGCGTAGTCGCCGAACAGCGCGGCGTGGACCTCCCGGAGGGCTTCCTCGTCGGGGCTCCGGTCGGCGTCGAGCGTCGGGTCCCACCCCGCCAGCGAGCGCTCGACGGTCGGGACGTCGCCGACGCTCGTCGACACGCTCAGTTGCAGCCCGACGATTCCGGACCGCTCGGTCATGTCGAGCGACGCCCCCGGAACGTCGTACGTGACGGTGTCGCTCGCTTCGGCGGCCGGAATCGCGACGGTCACCTCCCTGGTCTCGCCGCGTGTCTCCTCGTGTGGCGTGCGGTACGCCAGAGTGTAGTCGCTGATCTGTCGTTCGAGGTCGGCGACGTACTCGCGGATCGCCACGCGCATCTCGTCTTCCGCGTTGGCGGCGATGACGGTGCCGCCGGAGAACTCGGCCATCCGCTCGGCGACGTCGAAACTGCCGCCGTGGACCACCGCCATGATGACGGGCGGGCCCTGCCTGATCGACTGCTCCTCGCCGTCCGTGTACTCGGTGCTCGTGTCCCCGTCGGTGAGGTAGATGATGGCGTCGGCCGGCCCGCGCGACGCCTCCGAGAGGTGCCGCCACAGGTCCGAGTTCGTGCCCTCGAACCGTACGTCGACGCCCGGATTGATATCGAGAATCGTCTCCTCCAGGCGATCTCTGAACGCCTGCCGGTCCCCCTCGTAGAACCCGTGAATCTCCATGCTGAGCGACGTGTCGTACAGCACCGTGATCACCGGCCGGTCGGTCGTCGACTGCAGGACCGGCGCGACGGCCCGGTCGTCCTCGGTGACGGTGAAGTCGCCGCTTGCGAGTCCACCCACGAGGTCGCCGCTCCCGTCGACGGGTTGGACACCGAGTTTCACCTCCGGGTAGCCGCCGAGGTCGACGTGCGTCGAGAGGTCCGAGACGTCCGTCGCCGCGTCGGACCCGCCGTCCGGTGTGTCGTCGGTAGCTTCGTCCTCGCCCTCCAGGACGACGCGGCCGTCGCGGGTCACAGAGCCGTCGTCCTCGAAGTCGTACTGGACGCCGTCGCGCTGGAACGCGCTCCCGACGACCGACAGCGCCTCCAGGCGTTCCTGGTCGGCCTGTGGGTCCTGGACGCCGAGTCCCGGGACGAACCGCGTGACGTCACGGAACCGCGTCTGCGGGTGGTCGAACGGGGTCACGCCGGGCATGAACGAGAGGACGAGTTGGCGACCCGCCAGTTCGTCGGTCCGCCAGGAGCCCGAGACGAGTTCGATCCGCTCACCGGTTGCGTCCCGTGGGATGCCCTCGACGGTGACGTGCAGGTCGTGGGCGTTCGTCGCTCCGGCCTCCCAGACGTTCGACTCGTCGACGTCGTCCCAGAGTTCCTCGCCGTGGAACAGGTCCGCGTAACGGTACCCCACGTCGCCGGTCCCACTGGTCCCGGACGCCGAGGCCTCCTGTACGTCGTCGGCCTCGGGGTCGCGAAACCGGACGATTGGCACGTCGCTTGGCCCGCGCCAGTCGAACCCCATCCCACCGTCGCGGTTCGCGAAGTCGACGACGTCGGCCAGGCGGTCGGCGAGCGCCCGGCTGTCCTCGGCGTCCGGGTCGAACCCTTCGACGTCCGGGACGTCCGACGCGTCGACGCCCAGCGTCTCGCGCCACCGCTCGCGGTCCGCCGGGTCGACCTCGGGTGCGAACTCGTGGTCGACGGCCCCGAACCGTGTGTACTCCTCGCGGAAGAAGTCGCGCGAGAGACCCCAGTTGTACGTGACGACCTCGGCCTCGTAGCCGGCGTCCCGGTAGATGGCTGCCAGTAGCTCCGTTTTCTCCCGCCCCGTTCCGACGCCGCTCCGGAGGGCCGCTCTGGCGCCACCGTTTACCTTCTGCCCCCAGTCAAAGCGGTGGTTGCTCCCGACTCCGGGGGGTTGCGTGACGATCTCGTCGCGCACGAACTCGAAGATCGCCGCCGGGTCGCCCTCCTCTGCGAGTGCCGCGGCGGTTCCGGGCAAGTGGTCCGGACTGGTTCGGAGGGCCGCCCCGACCTCGGCCCAGACGTCGAACACGTCGTCGTTCGGATTCTGCAGCGCCGCGTCGCCGGGTCGTGTGTCGGTCCAGTCGTCGTAGGTGGGACCGGTGTCGCCGGCGGCCCCGTCGCCGCCAGGTCCGTCGTCGCCCGCGAGTAGCCAGGCGCCCGCGGCGGCGCCCGTTCCCCCGGCGAGCAACCCGAGGACGGTCCGTCGGTCGAGTCGTCGCTCGTCGCTCGACTCGGATCCGCCGGACGCTGCCGCTCCGTTCGCGGCGCCTCCGGACCGATCCCCCCGGGTTCCTCCGTCGCCGCTGGCCCCGCCGGCGGATGCGGCAGTTCGGTCGCTCCCGTTCCGACTGCTCCCCCCGTCCGTCCCTGAGTTCGACGAGTCACTCATTACGTCTCCGACGCGGCCGACTTCCTTCAAACGTGTTGCTTGGTATCTACCGGCACGGTTCCGGACCGGGACGGACCGCGAACGTCACGCGCCCGACGACGGTCGCACCCGCGACAGCACCTCGAACAGGTCCTCGCGGTCCCGCTCGGGGTCCGGGTCGAGGGGGTCCTCGACGGCGAGGGTCGCGCCCGGTGCCTGTCGCTCGACGGCCGTCGCCAGGGCCTCGGCGGGGTAGATGCCCCCGCCCATCGCGTAACTGTTCTCGGTCGGCCAGATGGCCGCCCACACCGTCGACGCGAGCAACAGGCGGCCGCTGGCGGACTCCGCGAGCAGGCCGTCGGCGTCGAAGGGGTAGGCGGCGTCGTAGCGGAACGCGTGTCCGTCCGGCCCGACGTCGCGCGCCAGCGGCCGGTCGTCGACGCGGGCGACGTCCGTCAGGCCGTCCTCGCGGACGTTCGCGGCGAACTCGCGGCGTGCGTACCGTTTCGCGAAGCCGAACACCCGCGACGAGGCGGGGTCGACGCCCAGGTCCGGCAGCGGGCGGGAGAACGTCAGTTCGGAGACGAACAGCGCCCGGGGGGCGACGTCGATGCCCGCGGCGGCGAACTCGACGAGCGGCAGCGCTCGCTCGTGGCTGTAGACGGCGTTCGTCGCCTCGATAGTGAAGAAGGGCAGTTCCAGCGCGGTCTCGGTTTCGGTGAGCGACAGGTGCCACTCCTCGCCGATCGCGGCGGAACCGTGGTGGGTGCTCATCGGTCGACACTCCGGGAGCGAGGGCCTTCGAGGTGTCGGCGTCGGCGGGCACCGGTCCCGACCGACCCCCGGTGCAAGGTGGCTTTCAGTTTCGATTGGCGGGGGCGTCGTAGTTGAAATGGGGGTTTCACCGCCGGTAAGGAGCCCCCGACCCTTCCTCTGCGAGCAGCGCAGGACCGCCTCCCGTCCCCGGTATCGCTCGCTCAAAACGGGTTTTCACCTTGGACAAGTAGTACAAGTACGGGGGTACACTGTCGTGACAAGAATGGCACGGCTCCTGCCACTCCGGTCGGAACCGGATCGCCCGGACTCAGGTCCGCGGGTGCTCGATCTGGACGACGCGGAGACCGACGAAGTGTTCAGCGCCCTGTCCTCGGACACGGCACGAGACATCTACCGCGCGATCCACGAGGAGCCGTCGCCGCCGTCCGACATCGCCGATCGGATCGACTCCTCGATCCAGAACGTCCGCTATCACCTCGAGAACTTAGAGGAGGCGGGCCTGATCGAGGTCGTCGACACGTGGTACTCCTCGCGGGGCAACGAGATGAGTGTGTACGCGCCGTCCTCCGACGCGCTCGTACTCGCGGCCGACGAGGACCACGCCTCGCGACTCAGAACCGCGCTGTCGCGCCTGCTCGGCGGCGTCGTGATCCTCGCGATGGCGAGCCTGGCGGTCCAGCAGACGGTGACGGAACTGCTGGGCAACCCCGTCAGCAGCGACACTGCCGGGAGCGAGCCGACCGGCGGCGGCGACGGTGGCGCCGGCGGCGACGGCGAGGAGTTCGACGCCGGCGGCGGGGACGGGGGCGACGCCGCCGGAGCGCCCGAGACCGACGCGACGGAGGCACCGTCGACGCCGGAGTCGGGTTCGACGCCCGAGCCGGAGCCGTCCGGGACGGCCGCGCCCGAACCGACCGCGACCGACGGCGGTGGCATCCAGGCGCAGGACCAGTCGACGACGGTCCAGGCGGCCCAGGACACGGAGGCCGAGTCGCTGTCCCGCGAGTCGACGACGGTCGACAACGAGACGGCGATGGAGACGACCGGGACCGTCGCGGACGCGGCCGCGAACGGCGCGGACGCGGCGGCCAACCTCCCGCCCGGCGCGCTGTTTTTCGCGGGGGGACTGGCCGTCCTCGTCGCGGTGGTCGCCTACTGGTACTGGGCGGGTCGCTGACCGGGTTTCCGCGGTCCGCACCTTCTTTGCCGGACCGGGCCAACGGTTTCGCATGGAACCCGAAGGAGCGACAGTCGTCGTGACCGGCGCTACGAGCGGCATCGGCCGCGCCGTCGCCGCGTCGTTCGCCGAGGCCGGATCGCACGTCGTCGTCTGTGGCCGGGACGGCGATGCCGTCGAGGAGACCGTCGAAGCGCTGTCGGACCACACCGAGGCGACTGGGCAACGGGCCGACGTCCGCGACGAGTTCGACGTCGAACGGTTGATGGAGACCGCGGCGCGGTTCGCCGGCGACGGCATCGACTGCGTCGTCGCCAACGCCGGCGTCTACCACGGCGCGCCCGGGGAGACGCCGACGACGGCGGAGTCGTACTCCGCGGTCGACGACCACTTCAGGACCAACGTCCGCGGCGTGTTCGCGACCATCAAGGAGGCGGTGCCACACCTCGCACCCGAGGCCAGAGCGCTCGTCACGACCGGTTCCGTCGCACGGAACCCGGTGGCGGGCGTCGGCACCTACGCCGCCTCGAAGGCGGGTGCCGAGGGCGTCGCACGGGCCTTCGCGGCCGACCTGGATCACCCGGTGGGCTGTGTCGACCCGGGCCAGGTCGCGACGGACCTCTCGGGACCGGGCGGCCGCGACCCCGAAGAGGTCGCCGAGATGTTCCTGTGGGCCGCGAGCGACGCCGACGCCGAGACGCTGGACGGTGCCGTCGTCGGGCTCCGGGAGTGGAAGGCCGCGACGCGGTGACCGGACCACGGAATTTATTAATATCGGCGCGGGTATTGTTATCCGATGACTGTTAACGAAAGTGAGGGGATTAACAACGACGGTGCAACCGTCTCCCGGGTCGGCGTCGCGTCCGTCGTTGGCCTCGTCGCGGCGACGGGACTCGCGGTCGGGGTCGCCGAGGGCGTCGCCGGCGTCGCCGCCCGTCCGGAACTGTGGAAACTGGTCGCCGTCGGCTGGGTCGCCTTCTTCGCCATGGGACTGGCGATTCCGCTCGGCGTGCGGGCGGCGAGGGACACCCGTCCGACGGCGCTCGTCTGGGGGTACGGCCTCGCCAGCGGCGCGATGGTCGCGAGCGCGGCGGCGTTCCTCCTCCCACAGGCCATCGGGTTGCACGCCCGTCTCGGCGGGTTCGGCGTCGCGCTCGGCGTCGTCGTCGGCTTCGGCGCCCACACCGTCGGCCACCGCCTGACTCACGCCGAGTTGCCGTTCGACCACACCGCACTCGAACTGTCGGCCCACGCCCTGAGTGCCGGACTGATCATCGGTCTCGTGTACGGGAACATGCCCGACCTCGGACTCCTGCTCGGGCTGGCCATCGTCTCGCACAAGGGCCCGGCGGGGTACGCGGCGGCGCGGCGCCTCGCCACCGACCGCAAGCAAGCGTCCGTGTTGCTCCTGCCGGCCAGCGGCGTCGGCCTCGCGGCCATCCCCTCTGCACTCGTCGAACTCCCCGCCGCCGCCGGCGTTCGTGCCGTCGTGTTCGGCTTCGCTGCCGGCGTGTTCCTCCACGTCGCGATGGACTTCCTCCCGTCCTGCGAGGTCGGCGGCGAGGTGTACGAGGTCGCCGACGTCTCGGACGGCGCACACCACACGCTCGACCGCCTGCGATCTCACGCCGTCGCCAGCACGGTCCTGGGCGGGCTCGCGGTGTTTCTCGCCTGGACCGTCGTCGCCTGAGACGGGTTCGTTCCGTCTCCTGCCACTGCGGACCAGTCCGGTGCCGGTGTCCACCGGTCCACGGTGGAACGAACCCGTCCGACGCTCGTCCTCGTACTACCGGACGGAACTATTTGAACGAACTCGCCGACGGTCGGCGAGTTCGTTCGCCTTGGCTTCTGTCCGCCAGTATCACTCGGCGGCCGCCACCTCGTGACTGACGTCGCCAGCGTGCCAGTGGACGTGGTACGTCGCCGACTCGCCCCCGGACTCCAGGTCGACGGCCCCGTCGGTCCACTCCCAGGTCGTCGTCTCACCCGGCGGAACGCGTGGCCGTCCGGCTTTCAGCGGCGCGTAGGCGACCCGCGGCCCGACCCGGTTGATCGCTATCGGGACGCCAGCCGGCAGGTCGCCCTCGTTCGTGATCGTCACCGTGATCGTCGGCTGCTCGCCGGCGGCGACCGTCCCGGGGACCGACACCGAGACGGACGTCGGCGGCTGTGGCGCCGCGAGCCGCTCCCGGAGCGTCGCCTCCGGGGTCCACTCGCCGCCCGGCCAGCGCAGGGCGGCACCCCCGGCGTCCTCGGGCGTCGCCGGCAACTCGAACAGCACCCACCCCTCGCCGTCCGCCGCGGCGTACTGTGACCCGTCGCCGGTCCGCCAGTGGGCGAACTCGTTGTCGTAGCGCTTCGGGTCGTACTCGGTCCCGCCGAGGGCGAACGCGAACTCGTCGATCGGTGGTGCGTCGCCCTCGGCGCCCGCACCGATCGTCAGGTAGAGGTACTGTCGCGTGTCCCCGCCCTCGACGCCGATTGAGTCCGGCGACGTCGTCTCGACGACGGCTGGCAACAGGGCGCCCAGTTCGACCGATCCCACCGTGTACTCGCTCGGAGTCGCGGTGTCACCGGGCGTCGCCGTGCCGGCGGTCGTTCCGGGGTCGTCCCCGTCCGGCGGGTCGGTTCCGCCGGCGTCGCTCGTGTCGCCGGAGACACAGCCGGCGAGGCCGGCGAGGACTGCACTCGCGCTCAGGAGGGCGTCGCGTCGATGCATGCTCGACGGTCGTGGCGCGCCTGATAAGTGCTTTCAGAAGGCTGTAACGCGGGTTTCACCTGTCGACAGACCCCGACGGGGTGTCGGGCGCCCCGTCTGTGGCAGGGACCCGACGGTCCGGCGGCGTCAGCGCTCGTCCGGGACGACGGGCGCTCCACCACACTCCGGACACTCGGCGACGTCCCGCGGCTGCTCGGACTCGAACTCCTCCCCGCAGTCGATGCACTCGTACGTGTACGTCGTGTCGGGTCGGACGATGTCGGTGATCTTTTCGAGAACCATACGTTCGCAGGTAGGTTCTCGAAACAGTTGGGTTTTGTGCTAGCATCCCTCACATCTCTCTCGGTACTGCCGACCCGGTCGTGCGTACACCGGCCAGCGACCCGGAGCGACTCCGACGGCCTAACTGTACTCCCGCCAGCGGTAGCCACACTCGGTACACTTGAAAAAGCGCGTCGGCGGTTCGTCGGCCGAGGCGGTCTGTTTGATGGTGTAGTACGCCTCCTCGTGGCCACACTCGTCACAGACGACGTCCGACGAGGTGGGTTTCCCCTCGAAGTTCACGCCCTCCTCGGTCTCGATGACGTCGTCGAACGTCTGGGACTCCGTCGAGACGAACGCCTCGGCCAGTTCCTCGTCGCGGTCGGTGCTGGCGCCACAGTCGGTACACACCATCTCCCCGTCGACCGACTTCATCATCGACCCGCAGTCGTCGCAAAACTGCATACGTTGGGGTCGGCCACCCGCGTTCTTGACGCTTTCGGGCGCAGCGACTCTCCGGCCTCTCGTCCTCATACGGTTTCGTTTCACTGTTTACCGGTGATCGCCCGTACGGTACCAGCGATCACCGGTAATAGATGAAACTAAACCGTATCAGAGGTTCTCCAGGCTCTCGTCCTCGCGGACGACCGGACAGTTGAACACCTCGAAGTGGTCCATGTCCAGGACCTCCAGAATCTCCGTCTCCGGGTGGGTACAGGCCACGTCCGGCGGTTCGGAGAAGAACTGGCAGCCCTGACAGTACTTCGCCTTGTCGACGACCCGGCGTTCCGGTTCGTCGACGTCCTCCGTCTCGACCTCGAACGGGTCGTCGGCATCGACTTGCTCCCAGAGGGCGTCGCTGTCGACGGTGCCGGTATCGTACTCCTCGAACAGGTCGTCGAACTCCCCGTCGCTGGCCCGGTCGACCGCTCGCTGTTCGTCGACGCGAGTCGCGATCTCCCTGAGCGGTCCCGAGCGGTCGTCCTCGGTCTCGCCGGGCAGTTCTGGGGTGTCGTCGTCCTCACCGCCCGCTATCTCCGGTGGCGTGTCCGCGTCACCGCCGAGTTCGGGCGGGTCGTCGTCGGGGTCCAGACGTGGCGTCTCTCGCTCGGTGACGCGCTCCGATTCGTCGTCGGCGTCGTCGCTCACGGTTCGTGCTCCTCGTCGGCCTCGGTGGGTGTGGTACTCGCCTCGTTCTGGACCAGTTCGTCCAGCGACGCGTCGAGCTTCGTCTCCTGGGTCCCCTCCAGGGCGGGCGGTTCACCGGTCGTGAGGACGTTCGATCCGAAGAAACTGTCCGCGGGTTCGACGCCGTCGAACGCCGTCGCACAGTGGGGACACTCCGCCTCCGTCAACAGCGCGATGTCGACGCTCGTGTCGCAGTCCTCGCAGACGGCACTGGTGAGTCCGTGCTGGTTGGCCGCCAGTTTGAGACGGTCGGCTTCGGCTCGAGCGGCGGCGTCGCCTCCGAGCCGACGCAGTTCGCTCCGCGCGTCGACGATCGCCCGGGCGAGAGTGTCCAGGCGGCCGCTCAGCGTCTCCGAGCGGTCCGTGAGGTACTCCAGGACGTCCTCGAAGTTGTCGAACCCGTCCTGGAGGTCCGCCTCGACGCTCTCGACGGCTGCCGAGAGGTCGTCGACTTCCTCGTCGAGGCCCGTCACCTCGGCGTCCACGTCGTCGAGGGTCTCCGCGAGGGACTCGTGGTCGTCGAGTGGCGTCTTCTCGTCGGTCTCCCGTTTGACCTGGAGGACGCGCTTGCGGACGTCCTGGAGGAGTCGCATGAACTCGGCGGACTGCTCTTCGAGTCGCTCGTCGATCTCGCTCTGTGTGGCGACGTCCTCGACGTCGGCGACGTCTCCGGCGGTGACGTCGCGGTGTGCTGCGAGGAGTCGTTCGAGAACTGTCTCGGGGTCCGTTCCCTGGGCGGCGGCTTGTTCCTCGAGCCACTCCCGGAGGTCACGCGTCACCGTGACCGAGATGGTGACCTCCTCGTGCTCCTCGCTCGCCATTCAACCGTGATTCGGCTGGAACGGTCATAAGGCTTGTTGCAGAACCACTCGCCGACCGGGCTCCGTCTCCGAATCTGCACCGGAAACGTGGGTCACCTGATCTTGCGGACGTCACTGATGTCGAACCCGCCGTCGTGAATCTCCGTCTCGAACCGGATGATGTTCTCCTCCTCCAGGCGAGACAGGACGCCACGGAACGCCTGGACGAACAGCGTCCGTGCCCGTTCGGAGCCGCCGGTCTCCCACTCGAACACGAGGGTCCCGTCGGCGGCCTCCATGAGCGTCCCCATCTGCTGGTCGCTCAGCGTCTCCCTGTTCGCGAGCAACAACACCAGCCCCTGCCACCGCGCCGAGGCCTTCTTGAGTCCCTTCAGCAACAGCGAGATGTCCGCCCACTCCATGTCGCCGCTGGCGGCACTGACGAGGTCGGTCACCGAGTCGACACAGACGAGGTTCCCCGGGCCGTTGTCCGTGAGGTAGTCACCGGCGGCGTCGAGGACGTTCCGGCGGTCGTGGGAGTCGCCGAGACTCGTGATGTCGGCGGTCTGTTTCGCGTACCACTCCGTGGGCACCTGGCTCAACTGGAAGTACTCGTTCGAGAGGTCCACGAAGGAGAGGTCCTCGACGGCCGCCTCGACGAGGTGTTCGTCCATGGCGAACGACATCTCCTGGACCAGGGCCGAGCGATCGCTGGTAAAGGACAGGTAGTGGACGTCCGACGGGAGGCGGGCCGCGTCGTCGAGGTCGCCGTAGTACAGTTCGAACTGCTCGGGGTCGGCGGTCGCGAGTGCGTTCATGACCGCGCTCGTGTACATGAACTCGCGGGCGCCGGCACCGACCTCACCCGCGAGCAACACGACGCTGCCGGCGGGCGCGCCGCCGCCGAACAGCGTGTCGAGGCGCGAGATGCCAGTCGGGAGCGTGCTCATACCCGAGACAGGACTGGCGAGCGTTTACCGTTTGTGGCGCTCGGGCGGTCGCCGTGTGGACCTCACTCCTCGAGACGGGCACCACGGTCCGCGGGGTCGACGACGCTGACCGTCCCCTCCGCGTCGACCGCCGACAGCGCCGACGCGGCGACCGCCCGGGCCTCGTCGGCGTGGTCGCGGTCCGTCAGACCGTAGGCCGTCGGCCCCCACGAGGACTGTCCGGCGCCGAACACGGACGGCGCCTCGGAGAGGGACTCGACGACGGGACCGACCGGCGGTCGGTACACGCCGCCCTGTTCGCCGGCGTACCAGGAGCCGTTCTGGCGGCCGATGGCCTCGATGGCCGCGCCGACGGCGTCGGCGTCGCCCGTCGCGACGCCGGGCAACAGCCTCCGGGTGACGGTGGCAGCGATGTCGTCGGCGACGGCCGGGTCCGCGTCGGTGACGACCGACCGCATCGATCGCTCCTCGTCGGTTCCGTGGCGGCCCCGTGCCCCGTCCGGAATCGCGAGGACGAACCGCCAGTCGTCGGGGAGGGAGTGCCGGGCGATGACGGGGGGCACCGTCCACCCGCCCCGTTCGGGTGCCTCCGTCGTGAACAGTTCCGTCGGGTGGCCGCCGTCGACGACCAGACCGCCGGCCTCGAAGGCGGCGACGCCGACGCCGCTCCGCCCGCCACGGCCCAGGACCGGCGCCGCCGTCCGGACGTCGGCGTCGAGTCCGTACGCCGTCGCGACGGCGGCGAACACCGACAGCGCGAGTTGCGTGCCGCTGCCGAGGCCGACGTGGCGCGGGAACTCCTCGCGGACGGTCACCCGCGCTCCGGGAACCGAGAGGTACTCGACGCTGCGCTCGGCGAACGTCCGGACGGCGTCGCCGTCGCTGGCGTCCGCCACCTGCAGCGTCTCCGCCGGCGTCGCCTCGACGACGGTCCGGGGGGCGTCGAGGGCGACGCCGATGCCGCCGTACAGCCGTTCGTGTGCCAGCGAGAGGTTGCCGAAGCCGACGTGGAGCCGTGCGCCGGCGCTGACCGTCGCCATGCGGGCCCTTACGCGTCGGCGGTCATGGACGTTTCGACGGCGGTGATACCGGCGGTGACGCGATGGGGCGCGGTCAGTGGGCGGCGAGCACCCGTTTCGCCACCTGGTCGGCCCCGTTCTCCCGTGCCGGGGCCGCCGGCGGGTTCGCGACTGCGGCGACGACGTCGTCGCCGTCCCGACAGACCGCGAACCCCGGGACGGCCTCGCGGTCGACGACCCGGGCGACGCCGCGCTGTTCGTCGGTGAAGGGGTAGACGACGCAGGGCGTCCCGGCGACGGCCGCCTCCATCATCGTCGAGTAGCCGGAACAGACGACCGCGTCGGCGCGACGGAGCACGGGCAACAGCGACGGCACCGGTTCCCAGTCGGGGCCACCGACGAGGGTCACGTCGTGGCCGGCCTCGCGCAGGCGGTCGGCCAGGTCGTCGAACCCGTCGGAGTAGTGGCTCGGCACCAGGACGACGCCGGGGTCGGACGGTCCTGCCGCCCCGCCGTCCGTCCCGACGACTGCGGGTTCCGGGGGCGCTTCGAGCGCGACGGGTGGTACGTTGACGACGTCGTCGGGGTCCTCCTCGGCCTCGTCCCACAGCGCGGGGTAGAGGAACTGCTCGCCGGCCGCCACCTGGTAGACGGTGAGCAGCCAGGTGAACCACTCCTCGACGGGTTCCTCGTAGTAGCCGGGCGCGTTGTGGGTCAGGACGTGCAGCGGCGTCCCCGTCACCGTCGCCGCCATGGCGGCGAACATGTCGTCGGTGACCAGGGCCGTCGGCGCCTCGGCGCGGAGCCAGCCGACGTAGTCGAGGACGCGTTTCGCACTGATGGGGACGCTGTTGGTCAACACCCGCAACAGGTTCCCGCCGTCCTGGAAGTCGTCGATGTAGTCGACGGTGGCGGGTTCGAACGCGTCGTACCCGTGCAGGTCGACGAACCGGGACCCCGGGCCGCCGCCGGCGATGGTCACGGTCGCGCCGTGGGCCTCGAGTGCCTGCGCGACCGCCAGCATTCGCGTCGCGTGGCCTGCACCCTCAGGATAGTGCGCGACGGCGATGTGGGGGGACATAGGGCGCGGTACCGCCGCTCGGCCGAAGTAGGTTGCGATTCGCGGCCTGCACGGCCGTCCGGGGGGCCGGCCGGCGTCCGGGTCGGAAACGTGGGGGCGTGGGGGAAAACGTGGGGGCGTCGGGGGAAACGTGGGGGGATTGGGGGCGTCCGTGGCAGCGTGGGGCTCCGTTCAGCGAGCGTGGACGGCCCGCGTCGGCCCGCGGGTCGTCCGTGGCAACCGGTCGAGGCACCCAGTCGACACGAGAGCGGTCACGGCACCCTTGCGTCCGTCGTGCCGGCCGTGAGGTCCGTCGGATCGCCGGTCCCGTCCAGCGGGAGCCAACCGTCCGGCGCCGACGGGAGTCCGGTCACCGACAGCCGGCGTGACCCACCTCGCTTGCGAACGGCGACGTGGGTGTTTGCCAGGTGCTTGCACCGTTCGAGGTCCCGTCCGGTGGTGACGTTGGTGTACACCGGGAACACGCAGATGCCGCCGCGAGCGGTCACCTGCGAGTGAACCGCGTGGGCGAACCTGATCACGTCGTTCGACGGGCCCGAGACGAACGACGTCGACAGCGTGTCGAACACCACCCAGGGGGTCTCGACGCCGCGCTCGGCGAGCGCGTCGAGACCGTCCGAGATCGCCATGCCGATCCCGGTGAACTCCGTGGGCGACGTGACGCGCCAGCGCAAGCCATCCCGATCGACCTCCGTCGTCGTTCCCGGCGTACAGTCGACGATGCCCGCCGCGCCGTCGGCGAACGCGTCCGTCGCGTTCTGCCGACCGGATACCAGTTCGACCGTGCCGTCCCTGGTGGTGACGACGAGTCCTCCCGCGAGCCCCGGCCGAGTCCCGACGAGGCGTCTGACGACGCCGTCGACGGTGTCTTCGGACGGGCCCGTGACGAGGACGCTCTCGTGGGTCGGAACGGTCCAGTCGCGGCCCGAATCGTCGGTGTCTGTCACTCGTGATCCTCCCTCGTGCCCACTCACACTCATCTCGTGATTCCACTTAAAGCGGTGAGACGGTTTTGCGCGGCGCCGCCGGCCAGCGATCCCTTGACGATCACCCGGCTGGGGTTGAAACGCGGATAGGGCCCCTTTCGACCGGAGAAACCGCAGGCAGTAGCCACGGTCCACCGGTCGACGCTCGCGTCGTCGGAGTCGCGGGAGCGGGACACCGGGTTCCGTCCGTGGCCCACCGTTCAGAAACCTTTCCGCCCGCTCAGGGGCCCCTTTCGAGCGGTTTCGCTCCGGCCGAACCGCCTCCGGCCCGCTCAGGGGGTGCCTGAAACCCGACGACCCCGGCAGTTCGACGCCCTCGACGGCCGCGCTTCCCGGCATGTCCGCCCACGACGGCCCCCGTCGCCCGACACGCCCCACCGCACCACGCGGAGCGGCGCCTCTTTCGTCGCGGGGGTCCCACTGTCGGCCATGCGACGACTGCACCGGTTCCTGCGACCGGCCGAACGGTACGCCGACGCGGTCACCCCACGGACCCACGCCGCCGTCGCGGCCGTCTCCGCGCTGACCTTCGCCGGCGTCATCGCGTTCGGGTTCGTCCCGGTCACGCGCCGCATCGAGACCTCGGGGTACTCCACGTCGGACCTGCAGGCGGCGACGACCCG
>CAZIVN010000015.1:9176-19215 GCA_964542685.1 uncultured Halobacteriales archaeon | reverse complement strand
GCTACGAACCGGTCGTCCACCTGGAGACCGTCAGCGAGGCCGCCTCGTTCCACCCGGAGGGCGGCCACCTCCTGCCGGGCGACAGCGGTGGCGCGACGGTCCGGTTCAAGTTCCGACCGTACCTGATCGAGGACGGGCAGCGGTTCGTCTTCCGCGAGGGCCGCTCGAAGGGCGTCGGAACGGTGCAGTCCGTCGACGTCGACACCGACGGCGACGGGGCGTAGGCGGCCGCGAGCGTTTTTGTGTTTGCGATCCGTTGGCTGACGTATGCGGAACGTCGGGCTGTGGCTGCGGACGCTACTGGCCGCGAGCGTCCTCTGTGGAATCTACCTCGCGGCCGTCCTGGTCGCCTACAGCCTGCTCGCGGCCGTCCGGGTCACCGCAGTGCTGGGGAACGCCGGCGCACTCGGCGTCGTCGTCTGCGTCTCGCTTTCGGTGATGTTCGCCCAGTACCGACTCGGCGTCCGCCGGACCGTCGACGCCCTCGACGCGCGGCCGCTCTCCGAGTCGGCGTGCCCGGGCCTCCACCGGGCCGCGGACGACCTGAGCGAGGCCGTCGGCGTCGGCCGGCCGGACCTGTACGTCGCCGACATGGGCGAACCGAACGCGCTGGCGCTTGGCGGCCGTCGGAGCGGGCGCGTGTTCGTCAGCGAACGACTTCTGTCGGAACTGGACGCCGAGGAGCGGCGAGCGATCCTGGCCCACGAACTCGTCCACCTCCGGTACCACGACACCGTGGTACAGTCGCTGGCTCACGGTCTGGTGCGGACGCTCGGCGCCCTGACCTGGTGTCTGTTCGCGACGCTCGGCGCGTTCGCGTGGGTCGTCGGCAAACTCGTCGGCGCGGAACGGGCGGTCCCCGGCGACGACCACGGCGTCGACCTCAACCAGACCGCCGTCGCGGCGGCGACGATGCTGATGGTGACACTGACCGTCGTCACGCGCACGCTGTCCCGCCAGCGCGAGGCCGTCGCCGACCGTGTCGCGGCCCGCGTCACCGGCGACCCGGACGCGCTTGCGACGGCACTCCGGACCATCGCGAGTGGGTCGTCGCCGGCCGTCACCCGGGAGGCCGCGCCGCCGTCGCTGTACGTCGTCGGCGTCGCCGACGCGGTGCTGGGGCCGCTGTTCGACACGCACCCGCCGGTCGAGAAGCGCGTCGAACGACTGCAAAACGCCGCCGCGACGGGCGCGCGGGACGAGGAGCCCGAGGGGACCCCCGGCCCGGAGTGATACGGTTTAGTTTCATCTATTACCGGTGATCACCGGTCCCGTACGGATCATCACCGATAAACAGTGAAACTAAACCGTATGAGTCCGTCCGACGGTGTGAGTACCACGGGGCGCCGTGCTCCGGCGACTGCGTCGGCAAGAGGTTTGTGCTCGCCGGCCCTACCGCCAGCCATGCGGCGCGGCGGACGATTCGGTCGAGCGGGACTCACTGCGCTGGCGCTGGGACTGGGCCTCGCGCTCGTCGCCTCGGGCCTGACGGCGCTGCTGTCGGGGCTGCCCGGCGTCAGTCCCGGTCTCGCGACCGCCGGAGCCTACGTCGTCGTGTTGACCGTCGGCCTGGGGTACGCGACGTACCGCGTCGGCACCCGGCGACTGCTCGCCTCGCTCCAGCCACAGCGACTCCCGCGGGAGCGCTACCCGGGACTGTACCGGCGGTTCGACCGCGTGGCCGCGGCGATGGACGTCGAGTCGCCGCACCTGCTGGTCGCGGACGTCGGCCAGCCGAACGCGCTGTCGCTTGGCGGCCGACGCGGCGGCTACGTCGTCGTGGACCCGCGACTGCTGGGACTGCTGGACGCCGACGAACTGGAGGGCGTCCTCGCACACGAACTCGCCCACCTCCGGTCGCGAGACAGCATCGTCCAGTCCGTCGCCTACAGCTTCGTGCGAACGATCGGAACCGCGGTGTACCTGCTGGTGTTGCCGGCAGTCGCCGTCGTCCTCGTCGCCCGGCGCCTGCTCAGGTCCCTCTCCGGGCAGCGAACCCGGCCGGTCCTCGAGGAACTGCTCGCGATGCAGTACCGCACGCTCCAGGCGACGGTGGTCGTCCTGGTCGCGCTCACCCTCGTGACCCGCGCGTTCTCCCGCCACCGCGAGTACGTCGCCGACGACAGGGCGGTCGACGTGACCGGCAAGCCCCTGGCGCTTGCCAGTGCGCTCCGGAAGATCGACCGGGCCGCGACGACGCCCGAGGAGTTGCTGGCACAGCTGTCCATCCGTGGCGACGAGGACGGGACGCTGACGCGACTGCTCGCGACGCACCCGCCGATGGGCGAGCGGATCGAACGGCTGCGACGGCGGGCCGAACGGGACCGCGACGCCGAGGCCGTCGAGATTCCGGTCCGCTGATCACTCCCAGGGCGGGGCCGACAGGGCCGCCACGCTCGCGACCCGGTGCGTCGGGGCGTGTGTCGCCGGACTCGCATCCCCGACCAGGACCGTCCGGAGCCCGACGGCCGCGGCGCCGTCGACGTCGGCCGCCGGGTCGTCCCCGACGTAGACCGCACGCTCCGGGGCGACGTCCAGCGCCGTCACCGCTCGTTCGAACGGTGCCGACGCCGGTTTGGCCGGGACGTCGTGCCCGGCGTACACGACCGTCTCGAAGTAGTGCCGGAGGTCGAGTGCGTCGAGTTTCGGGGCCTGCATGTCGGGACTCCCGTTGGTCACCAGGGCGAGGTCGTACTCCTCGGCGAGCGACTCCAGTACCGGCGGAACGCCCGGGAGCGGGTCGACGGCGGCGTGGTCGCGGGCCGCGGCGTAGGCGTCGGCGACGCGTTCGCCGACCGCCCGCTCCAGTCCAGCCTCGGCGGCCAGGTCGCCGAACGCCGCCCGCCGCAGGTCGGCCTTCGTGTCGGTCGCGTCGACGTAGTCGCCGATCCGGTCGTGGTACGCCTCGACGGTGAAAAAGGGGTCGACGCCGGCGGCCTCGAAGGCGGCCGGGAGCAGGTCCGCGGTCGACCGCCGGTAGGTACACAGCGTCTCGTCCAGGTCGAGCAGGATCGCCTCGACCCCGGTCATCGCCACGGCGGGTCGAGCAGTTCGGACAGCGACCCCAGCCGGTAGTCCGGCGTCGGGTCGACCCGGTCCGCCGGCCGGTCGTCGCCAAGCCAGGCGCTGGCGAGGCCCGCGGCGTGTGCGCCCGCGACGTCGCTGGTCAGCGAGTTCCCGACGTGGACCGCCCGGTCCGGGGCGACCGAGAGGTCCTCGAGTGCGCGGTGGAACGGGCCGGGATCGGGTTTGGCGGGGACCCCGTAGCCGGCGTACACCGCCGTCTCGAAGGCGTCCGTGAAGTCGAGCGTCGACAGTTTCTCTGCCTGCATCTCCGGGGCGCCGTTGGTCACCAGCCCCAGGCGGTGGTCCTCGGCCAGTCGCTCGACGGCGTCGTCCGCACCCGGGAGCGGCTCGACGTTCCCGTGGTCGCGCTCCTCGGCGAACGCCCGCGCGACCGCCCGTCCGACGTCGGGGTCGCGACCGGCCTCGGCGGCCAGCGACGCGAAACAGGCCCGGCGCAGGCCGCGGACGCCGTCGGTCTGGTCGACGAACTCCGGGTAGCGCTCGTGGTAGTCGTCGACGCCGAAGAAGGGCTCGACGCCCACGCGGTCGAAGGCGACGGCGAGCAGTTCGGCACCGCCCCGCCGGTAGGTACACAGCGTGTCGTCCAGGTCGAACAGGACTGCCTCGCGGCCGCTCACGCGTCCTCACCTCCATCCGGGTCCCCGGCACCGTCGCCGGCGTCCTCGATCGCCCGGTACCCCGCGTCGGTCCGTTCGGCGAGCCCCAGGCGGACCGCCCACCCGAGCAGTCGCTCGACGCGGTTCGTCCAGTCCTCTCGCCAGTCCTGGCGCTTGCTGCGCTCCCAGCGCGGGACGACCGCCTCGACGCGCGCCAGGACCGTAGGGGCGTCGAGCGGTTCGTCGGCGGCCGCCAGGGCGTCGAGGACTTCGCGGGCGGCGAACACACGCTCCCGAAACGCCGTCGCCATCGCCGCGCGGTCCGGGTCGGTTCGCTCGCGGGCGTAGCCCGAGTCGTGTTCCGTCGCCAGCCCCAGCGCGCGGAGGAACGTGATCCACCGCTTCGCCTCGTCGCGGGCAGCGACGTCCGTCCGGCGCACGACCCGGGCACAGCAGTCGTCCTCGCTGCCGGGGACCAGCGGGAGCGCCGAGTGGACGTCGGCGACCGTCGAGAGGTCCGTCGGCGGTTCCGGAACCGGCTTCAGTCGCATCGTCACGCGATCCCGAACGAGCGAGCGAGGACGCTTTCGTCTACCGATCCGACGACGTGGGTGTCGCCGCCGACGACGTCGACGGTCGCGCGGGCGGGTGCATGGACCGAGCGAGACACCTCGGCGTGGTCCCAGTCGGCCGCCTCGAACACGTCGACCAGGGGGTTGCCGTACTCCTCGCTCGCGGTCGAGACCACCGCGTCGGCGTCCTCGACCGGTTCCGCGACCTGGAGGTGGACCGAGCCGCCGTAGGCGACGGCGTCGCCCCCGCGGGCCATCGCCGTCGACTCCGTGGGGGCGACCGGTGGCAGGGGTGCGGTCCCGACGCCGCTGAGGACGTCCGCCGGCGCGTAGCCCAGTTCGGCGAGGCGGTAGGTCGCGAGTTCGACCGTCCGGGCGGCCGCCGAGACGGACCCGGCGATGCTCGCGGTCGGGTAGGCGAGCAAGAACACGCTCTCCGGTGAGACCTCCGTCAGGTCGGCGACCCGCTCGGCGACGGCCTCGTCCGGCAGCGTCTCCGTCTCGACGGTCAGCGTCGCCATGTCGAAGGCGTCGTGGTAGCCGACCTGCCGGAACACGTCCTCCTCGCCGATCAGCGCGCGGGCGGGCCCCGACCCCAGCCCCTCGAACCCGTCGACGGCCAGTTCCAGGCCGGCCTTCTGCGAGCAGAGACAGGCGACCGCGGGCTGGTCCGTCGACACCTCGACGACCGTCCGCGGCGTCCCGGCCAGTTCCTCCAGGCGCGTCGTCACGCCCGCCAGGCCCGCGGTCTGGATCTCCGCGAGCAACAGGCCGGCGTCCAGGCCGCCGGGGAACTCCACGCCGAAGTCGAGCACCGTCGCGCCGTTGTCGAGCTCGTGGGCCCCGACGCCGAGTTGCTCGGCGAACTCCAGGGCCTCGTCGACGAGTTCGACTGCGGTCCGATTGAGACTCTCCATACCCCCACTCGGGCCGGCACCACTGAAAAAGACCCGTCTCGCGGCCGAGCAGTCCTCGGCCGCCGCCAGTCACGCCCAGGGATCGGACACGACCACCGTCTCCTCGCGGCCGGGGCCGACGCCGACGGCGGTCAGGTCGGCGTCGACGTGGCCGACGACGTACTCGACGTACTCCCGTGCGCCCGCGGGCAACCCCTCGTAGCCCGTCTCCGCGACGGCGGCCCAGTCGACGTCGGGCCACCCCTCGAAGGTCCGATAGACTGGCGCACAGCGCGCCAGGTCGGCGGCACTGGCCGGCACGGTCTCCCGGCGGTCGCCGTCCAGGCGGTACGCCTCCGCGACCCGGACCTCGTCCAGTTCGGCCAGGACGTCGACGTGGCCGACGACGAGGCCGTCGAACCCGCTCGTCCTGGCGGCGTGGCGGAGGACGGGCAGGTCCAGCCAGCCCACTCGCCGGGGGCGACCGGTGTTGACGCCGTACTCTCCGCCGGCCGCGCGGATGGTCGTCGCCAGTTCCTCCTCGCGGTCGTCGCCGCCCTCGTCGTCGTAGCCCGCCGTCTGGCCCTCGACGCCGCCCAGTTCCGTCGGGAACGGACCGGTGCCGACGCGGGTGAGATAGCCTTTCACGACGCCGACGACAGTGCCGTCGCCGACGACTCCGGGCCCGACGCCGCCGCCGGTCGCGGCCGCACCGGCCGTCGGGTTCGAGGACGTGACGTACGGGTAGGTCCCGTGGTCGACGTCGAGCAGGGTCCCCTGTGCGCCCTCGAACAGGATTCGGTCGCCCGCGCGGCGCCGCCGGTCGAGGTAGGCGCCGCAGTCGACCGTGAGGTCCCCGCCGCCCAGGCGCTCTCCGTACGCCCGGCAGGTCTCGTACAGCGTCTCGACGTCGAACGCCGCGTCGGTCGTCGCGCCGTAGACGTCCTCGGCGAGGGCGCGCTTGCGCGGGACGACGTACTCCAGGCGGTCCCGCAGGGACTCCGGGTCGCGGAGGTCACAGACCCTGACGCCGCGACGGCCGGCCCTGTCCTCGTAGGCCGGTCCGATGCCGCGACCGGTCGTGCCCACCGTGAGGTCGCCGTCGGCCTCGTCCTTCGCGGCCTCCTCGATGCCGTCCAGGCGGCGGTGGTAGGGCAACACGACGTGTGCCCGCTGTGCGACCCGGACGTCCGGGTCCAGGCCGCGCTCGCGCAGGGCGTCCAGTTCCTCGAACAGCGTCTCGACGTCGACGACACAGCCACTCCCGATCACCGCCGTCGTCCCGCGGACGACGCCGGAGGGCAACAGTGCGAGTTCGTACGTCTCCTCGCCCACGACCACCGTGTGGCCGGCGTTGTTCCCACCCTGGTACCGGACGACGACGTCGGCCGCGTCTCCGAACAGGTCCACCGCGCCGCCTTTCCCCTCGTCACCGAACTGCGATCCGACGATCGTGACGGTCATACCGCTTCCCGGTATCGCAGGACGATACAAATACGTGCCGATTAAGGGCAGATGTTGGTGTAAAAATAGCCACGAACGTGTACAACTTCGCCGGTCCCCGCGACGCGGAAGCCTCAAGCGGCTGTGTCACGGCACTGTGGGTATGCGAACGCTCGCGTTCGACGGCCGGACCGGCGCGGCCGGCGACGTGATCCTGGGCACGCTGCTGTCGGCCGGCGCCGACCGTGCGGCCCTCGCGCCAGTCGAGGAGGGGCTTCCGGTCGTCTACGACGTCGAGACCGTCGACGAGCGAGGGATCGCCGCCACGCGCGTCACGGTGCGGACGACCGCGGATAGCGAGTCCGTGACCGGCCGGCCCGATCACGACGGCGGTGACGAGAACGGGCACGGTCACGCACACGACCACCCCCCGGCCGAGGGCCACGGGCCCCACCGGAGTCACGACACGGTGAGAACGACGATCGAGGGCCTCGACGTCCCCGAGGGCGTCCGCGACGACGCGCTCGCGACCTACGAACTGCTCGCGCGGGCGGAGGCGGCGGTCCACGACGAGGACCCGGAGACCGTCGGCTTCCACGAGGTCGGGGCCGACGACGCCGTCGCGGACGTGGTGGGAGCGGCCCTGCTGCTCGACGACTTGGACGTCGACCGCGTCGTGACCACGCCGCCGGCCGCGGGCGGCGGCGAGACGACGTTCAGTCACGGGACCTACCCGGTGCCGACGCCCGCCGTCCTCGAACTCGCCGAGGACGCCGACTGGTCGCTGCGCGGGGGGCCCGTCGACGAGGAACTGCTGACGCCGACGGGCGCCGCGATTCTCGCACACCACGCGGACGGCGTCGACCGCCTCCCGGAACTGGCCGTCGAGTCGACCGGCGCCGGCACGGGGGCGCTGTCGCTGCCCGACCGGCCGAACGTCCTCCGGGCCCTGGTCGGCGAGACGGAGGGCCGCCTCCGGCGGGCAGAGATCTCCGTCCTCGAGACGCACCTCGACGACGCGACGCCGGAGACGCTGGGCTCGCTCCAGTCCACGCTCGCCGACGCGGGCGCCCGGGACGTGTCGGTGGTCCCGCTCACGATGAAGAAGTCCCGTCCCGGCCACCTCGTGCGGGTCGTCGCACGACCGAGCGACGCCCGGCGGGTCGCCCGCCGACTCGTCGAGGAGACCGGCACGCTCGGGGTCCGCGAGGGGCCGGCGAGTCACCGCTACGTCGCTGACCGTCGGATCGAGACCGTCGCGGTGGCGGTCGACGACGAGGCGTACGCGGTCGACGTAAAAGTCGCGACGGACGACGGCGGGACGGTGCTCGACGTTGCCGCCGAACACGACGACGCCGCCGCCGTCGCGAGCGAGACGGGGCGGCCGGTCCGCGAGGTGGCCCGCCTGGCGGAAGCCGCGTTCAGGGACGAGGACCGACCGTCGATGGACTCCTAAACACCGTCTGCACGACCGGCCAGCTTTTTTCCAACCGCGCCCGTTCGACCGGACATGCCAGACGAGCAGAGCGAGCGCGTCCCGCCACATCGCGAGACGGTCGGCCCGCGCTTCGACGACGCCGTGTTCGACCCCGAGTCGTACCTCCACTTCTACGAGGAGCTGCTCGCCGAGTCGACGGACGACGAGGTCGAGGTTCTGGAGTCGCTGCTCGCCGTCGACCCGGGCGACTCGGTGCTGGACGCCCCCTGCGGGTACGGACGCCACGCGAACGCCCTCGCGGCGCGTGGCTACGACGTCCGTGGCCTGGACGCCGAGGAGGGGTTCCTCGACCGGGCCCGGGCGGACGCCGCCGAGCGCGACCTGGCCCTCGAGTACGTCGCCGGCGACGTCCGCGACCTGCCCTGGCCCGACGACAGCGTCGACGCCGCGTACAACGTCTTCACCAGTTTCGGCTACTTCGACGACGCCGACAACCGGCAGGTGCTGGCGGAACTGGCCCGGGTGGTCCGCCCGGGCGGTCGGGTCGTCGTGGACACGCTCGACCGGGACGCACTGGTCAGCGAGTTCCAGCCGGTCCACGTCCACGAACGGGGCGAGGACCTGCTGGTCGACCGTCACGAGTTCGATCCCCGGACCGGCCGGATGGAGACGGAGCGGACGGAACTCCGGGACGGCGAGCGCTCCGAGATGACCTACGCGGTCCGGACGTACACGTACACGGAACTGGCCGGGCTGTTCGACGCCGTCGGCCTCCGCGTCGTCGACGACCGGGACGGCCTCACCGACGCGGCGTACGGCACGGACGCGAGCAGGCTCTGTCTGGTCGGCGAGGTCCGGTAGGGCAGGCCTACCCGTCGTCACTCCTCTCGCTGCCGGCGTCCGCGTCGGCGTCCGCCGGTGCTCCCTCGCCGTCGGCGGCGTGCTCCGCGAGTGCCTCCGCCAGCGTGAGGTCGCCGACGGCCACCTTGCGGGCGAGTCGTTCGTCGATGGCGCGGTTGTCGTTACCGGCCTCCCGGGACCGGCGCTGGATCACCGACACCTCGCCCGCGGTCGGGTCGATGTCGCGGCGGTCGACGACCTCTCCCTCCCGGCGTGCGATGTTGACGGCGGCGAGGACGTCGCTCATCCCGCGAGCGCCGGTGCCGAGGTACGGCGTCGTCCCGCTCTCGTCGACGAGTTCGACGGTGACGTCGTCCAGGTCGTTGACCAGTTGCGACCCCTGGACCCGCGCACCGTCGCCGATCCTGACCACCGGGTCCGCCGCGTCGGCGACTTCCTCGCGGATGGCCGCTGCCGCCTCCGACAGCGGGACCTGGAACGCGGCGGTGACGGTGGCCCCGTCGAGGACCGCGATGCCGGGTCTGGTCCCGGGGTCCACGCCGACGACCGTCCGGCCGCCCTCGTCGCGGAGCGCTGCGAGCGCACCCGCGACCGCGCCGCGGGGGTCGTCGGGGTCGGCCTCTATCTGCGTCGGCCCCGCCGTCGACTCGCCGGGCGCGGTGATGACGACGTCGGCGTCGTCGGGAAGCTCCCCACCGGGTTCGACGGTCGTGAACGTCGCGCCGCGGTCGCGAAGCTCGTTGACCACGCCGTGGTACACCTCGAAGTCGTCCGTCGCGACGACGATCACGGGCGCAGTACGAGCGCCAGGCGCAAAAGACCGCCGCGTCCCGTGGCGTCCCGATCAGCCGACGGTCGTCACACCGTCGGCGGACCCGATCCGGACGGCGGGTGCGTCTCCGCCGTCGCTGCCGTCTCCGCCGTCGCTGCCACCAGCGCCATCGCCGCCACTCCCGTCGCCGGCGTCGGTCCCGTCGTCCGACGATCCAGTCTCGTTGCCGCTATCGCCCGGCGGCCCCGTCTCGTTGTCTTCCCCTGGCGGCCCCGTCTCGTTGGTGTCGCTCGGCGGCCCCGTCTCGTTGTCTTCCCCTGGCGGCCCCGTCTCGTTGGTGTCGCTCGGCGGCCCCGTCTCGTTGGTGTCGCCCG
>CAZIVN010000015.1:0-9076 GCA_964542685.1 uncultured Halobacteriales archaeon | reverse complement strand
CTCGGCGGCCCCGTCTCGTTGGTGTCGCCCGGCGGCCCCGTCTCGTTGGTGTCGCCCGGCGGCCCCGTCTCGTTGGTGTCGCCCGGCGGCCCCGTCTCGTTGTCGCCTGGCGGACCCCGCCGGTCGTCGCCCGGCGGGCCGGTTTCGTTGGGCGGACCTGCACCGGGCGGCGGTCCGGGCGTCACCGACGAGAGGTTGCGCGCGATGCGTGCGACCTCCGGTCCGCTGAGGTTGCCGGTGGCGTTCCGGAGGCGGTCGAGTTGTTCGATGTCGACCCCAGTCGCGTTTGCCTTCACCTCGGTGTCGTTGATCGCGGCCCGGAGTTCGTGGATGCGCGTGACCAGGCTGCTCATCCGCGCCTGGTACGCCACGTCGTTCATCTGGTCGCGGCGCTCGATCAGGCGCTGTTTCTCCGCCTCGAGACGGTCGAGGCGAGCAGCGAGGGTTGCCGTCCGGTTGCGAACCAGGTCGTCACGCTCGTCGGCGTCGGAGTCGTTGTAGGCGGCATCGAACATGCCGCGGTCGACGGAGCCGTTCGTCGACTCGCTGCTCGACTCCATGAACGCGGACACCTCCGTACCGACGGCGCTCCCGTTCGATTCGTTCGGGACCGGGTCGGCAGTCGCCCGAGCGTCGTCCGGAGCGTCGGGCGAGTCGTCGACGACGGCCGGGACCGCGCCGGCACCGACGGCGACGGCGCCGACCGAACCCAGGGCGACGGCGACGACGAGAGCGACTGTCAGACGGTCGTCCATCACCACGTCCTTACTACGCTCTCGTATAAAAGCGGTACCTTCGTTCGCACCGTTCAGACCGGGTTCGCAGCCTCGACGGAACCGTTTAGAGCGTTCATACGGCCCACAGAGCCGTCGAAGTGCCAATCCGTCCGGACTCCGTGTGCCCGTCCGACGCTCCCGGCCCGGGGCCCCACCGGACGGGTACGCCGTCACCGGTCGGACGAACCAGTTCCTGACAAAAATCGCAAGATGTGAACGGTGTGATTGTGGTCGGTATTAAATTCTTCCCAGAACGCTTATCCGTTCGAGCATGCGATACGTTGTCGCACAGCATGTTCGAGGAGTTCTCCGCCGGCTACTACTTCGGACGGCTCTTCGTCGAGTCGTTCGACGGCGACCGGGCGGTCATCAGGCGCGACCAGCACGAGCAGGTCAACGAGCGACTGTACGCCGACGGCTCCGGCGTAGAACGACTCGACGCGCCACTCGTGATGAAACTGGAGAACCACCACGTCGTGGTCCACGGCGACGAGGACGTCCCGCAGGACACCCTCGCGGTCCCGGAGTCGGTCCTGGAGGACCTCCACGTCGAGAACCCGCCGACGGAGCGGGAAGTGTTGCTCGCGAAGGCCGACCGTGCCTGGCAGTTGCTCCGTCTCGGTGGGTGGGACGCGCCGCGCGGGACCTGACCGACGCGCGCTTCGCTCGACTTTCGTCGAACTGTTCCCTGGCGACCGTTCGAACAGACTGGGGTGGCCTGCACCAACGGTCCGGGGTGGGACTGGAAGGGGCCGAGAGGTCGGGGCTTCTGACGACGGAAGCACCGCAGCGAACGGAGTGAGCGAGGAGCACAGCGAGTCAGAAGCCCCGAGCGCGAGGGGGCTTCCAGGGTGGACGCAGTCGAAACGCCAGAACTCGGCCACGTACCTGAACGGTACCCACCGCTCCGATTCGAGGCCGAACGTACAAGTACCGTCGGTCCGCGGTCAGTCCCGATGCTCGACGAGTTGCTCGGGCGCGCCTCGCTGAAAGAGCGCATCGCGGAACTGGAAGACGAACGCGACAGTCTGCGAGAGCAACTGGAGGCCGAGAAGCGCCGGCGCTCGGAGGCAGTCACGGACAGACAGACGGCCGACGAGGAGGTCAATCGCCTCGAAGACCGGATCGCACAGCTCGAGGGCGAGCTGGAACGGCGCCGGGACGACGAGGACGAGCGGACCGTCGAGTTCCGCGCACGGGAGTCGATGGGGCCGGACAGGACCGGCGCGGTCCTCGACCGGTTGACGGGCGTCGACTGTGGGCCGGAGGGCGCACTGACCGCAGTCGTCCACGACGGCAGTGACCTCCCGGAACCGGTCCGGACGGCCTTCGGCGACCGGGCGGGCCTGGTCGCGCGGGCCGCGCCCTGCGTGGCCGTCGCCGACGACGCGGGCGTCGTCAGCGCCGCCGTGCGCCCGCCCGTCCTCCCGAGCCCGCGGTGTGCGTGGGCCCGCGAGTTCGACCTGGACCGGACGTGGTTCCTGCCGACCGGCCGCCACGCGGTCGCACTGGTCCGCGCGGACGTGTTCGCCGTCGGGACCTACCGGGGCGACGAGCGCCTCGACTTCGAGGGGTTCGAGAGCGACGTGATGGGGAGTCACTCGAAAGGCGGGTTCTCGCAGGCCCGGTTCGAACGCCTCCGCGACGAACAGGTCGACGCCCACCTGGACCGCTGCCGGGAGACGCTCGCGGGCGTCGAGGCCGACCGGGTCTACGGCATCGGCGACGAGGCCGTCCTGGAGGCCGTCGACGTCGAGTTCGACGTCCGGAAGACCGTCGACGCCACCGGCGACCCGGAAGCGGCCCTCGAGGACGCCGTCCGGTCGTTCTGGACGACCGAACTGTTCGCGGTTTAGAGCGGTCCCGACCCGTCGGAGCGGTCGGCGGTCGGCGAGACGGGCTCGAGCGGTCGGCGGACGGCCTCGTCGACGTCGGCCGCGCCGGCGGCCGGCACCGTCACCGACACCGTCGTCCCGGTTCCGTCGGTGTCGAACGTCGCCTCGCCGGCGAGGCTCCGGGCGCCCCAGGAGATGATCCACAGTCCCAGTCCGCTACCGTGTTCCAGCGGCGTCTCGATTCCCTCCTCCAGGGCCGCCAGTTCCGACTCCGGGATGCCGGAGCCGTTGTCCGCGACGACGACGGTGACCCGGTCCCCGTCGCTGCGCTCGACGCGGACGGTGACCTCCGGGTCCGCCGCGTCGTTGTGGACCACGGCGTTCTCGACGGCGTTGAACAGCGTCGCCCGCAGCGTCTCGGTCCCCGGGACGAGGACGTCCTCGAGCACCTCGACGTCGACGGCCACCTCGGGATGGTCGACCGTCGCGTCGTCGACGACGGTCTCGAGCAACCGCCCGAGGTCCGTCGAGTTCGGGCGTTCGCTCCGCCCCGCCATCACCGTCTCGGCGTCCCGGGCCTTCGTCGAGAGCGTCACGAGGTTCCCGGCCACCCGTTCGATGGTCTCGGCCATCTCCGCCTGCCGCCCGGACAGCGTCGCCGCGAGTTGGTCGGCGTACCCCTCGACGACGTTCATGTCGTTGCGGAGGTTGTGCCGGAGCGTCCGGTTGAGCACCGACAGTCGCTGTTCCCGGTTCTGGCGGCCCGTGACGTCCCGGAACAGCAACACGTGCCCGACCGACTCGTCGTGGTGGTCCGTGACCGGCGTCTCGTCGAGTTCGTACACCCGGCCGTCGGTCGGCGCACGGTAGATCGCACGACTGCCGACGCCTTCCCCCTCCAGACCCTCGCTGGGCAGTGCCGCCCAGACAGTCTCGCCGAGCAGGTCGGACTCGGGACGGCCGATGGCCCGTTCCGCGACCGGGTTCGCCCGAACGATCCGGTCGCGGTCGTCGACGACCACGACGCCGTCCTGGATGCAGTCGGTCACCACCGCGTCGCCGACCCGGCGGGTCGCGGGCGCGTGGTCGAGGAACCCGTACCGGAACAGGGCGTTGCCGAACAGGACCGCCGACACCGTGAAGGCGTACGGCGTGAGGTTCAGGCCGGGCAGTGGTGTCGCGTCCGCGATGGAGAGGACGCCCACGAACAGCGGTGCGAGCGCCCCGAGTCCGAGCGCGAGCGACTGGTCCCAGTAGAGGTGGCGTGCGGTCAGGCCGAACCGGAGCAGGAGGCCGCTCCCGACGAGGGTGATGCCCGCCGTGTAGACGAACAGCGCCCCGGAGAGCAGGCCGGAGTTCTGGTCGACGAGATAGAGCCCGCCGACACTGACGTAGTCGACGCTGGTCCAGGCGAGCGGATACGGGTCGAGCCACACGACGGCCTGCGCGGCCAGTCCCGGAAGCAGCAGCGCGACGGCCCACCGGCGTGGTAACCGGCGCCCGTCGGCGTACGCCAGTGCGAACGCGAGCCACGCGACGGACGCCACTGCCGGGAACAGCCAGTTGAGCTTGTCCCAGAACAGTCGGAGGTCCTCGCCTGCCGTCACGAGACCCGCCGCGGTGACCACCTGCCAGGAGAGACAGCAGCCCAGCAACAGCAGGAACTCGCTGGCACCGTGCTCGTCCAGACGGCGACGTGTCAGGAGCGCCAGTGCGCCGACACAGAGGATACCCGCCAGCAACGCGAGGACGTACGGCGAGGTCAGCGGGCCGGGGACCGCCTGGAGTGCAGGAGACGAGGAGGCCGGGGGACCCATTGAATACCCAGGGGTGAGTTCCCCAGTGAGTAGTGATTTGTGGAACAGGTTCGTTACGCTACATTTTGGGACCGTCGCGAGCCGGATCGCGCCGCCGACGGGGCGGCCGGACCGCCGCCGACGCCACGCTCGTCGGAATCGTCGGCCCGGGGTGTACACCCCTGGGGCTGACAGTGACGGACAGCGACTACTATATACCGCAGGGCACCGTCCACCCCCCCATGCGAACGGTCATCCTGGCACACGAGAAGTTCCCCGACCGGGCCAAGACGGCCCAGGGGATCCTCCGCTACGCCGACGACGAGGTCGTCGCGGTACTGGACAGGGACGCCGCGGGGACGCGCGTGACCGACCACGTCCCGGACCTCCCGGACGTCCCAGTCGTCGCCGCGATGGACGACGTCGAGGGACCGGTCGACCGCCTCGTGATCGGGATCGCCCCGATCGGTGGCGGCTTCGAGGCGTCCTGGCGCCCGGACGTCCGCACGGCGCTCCGTCGGGGCTGTGACGTCGTCGCCGGCCTGCACTACTTCCTGGCCGACGACGAGGAGTTCGCCCGCCTCGCCGACGAACACGGCTGCCGCCTCCAGGACGTCCGGCGGCCGCCCGAGGACCTCACCGTCGCCGAGGGCACCGCCGCCGACGTCGACTGCGAGGTCCTCCTGACCGTCGGCACGGACTGCTCGGTCGGCAAGATGACGACGACGATGGAACTCGTCGCGGCACTGCGCGAGGCGGGCCACGACGCGGCCGCGATTCCGACCGGGCAGACCGGGATCGTGATCGAGGGGTGGGGGGTCCCCGTCGACCGCGTCGTCAGCGACTTCACCGCCGGCGCCGTCGAGCGGATGATCCACGAGGCGGCAGCCGAGAACGACTACCTCGTCGTCGAGGGGCAGGGCGCCATCACCCACCCCGCCTACTCCGCGGTGACCTGTGGCATCCTCCACGGTGCGATGGCCGACCGCCTGGTCCTCTGTCACGAGGCCGGGCGCGAGGCGGTCCACGGCTACGAGTCGTTCCCCCTCCCGAGCGTCGACCGGGTCGTCGACTGCTACGAGTCGCTGGCCACCCCGGTCCACGAGACGAGCGTCGTCGCCGGCGCCCTGAACACCAGTGGCCTCGACGACGAGGCGGCCGCCCGGCGGGCCGTCGACGAGTTCGGCGACGCCGTCGGCGGCCCCGCGACGGACCCGATCCGCTTCGGCGTCGACGACGCCCTCCTGGAGGCCCTGACGTGACCCTCGAAACCGACGTCCGACGGCTGGAACTGGCGACCGACCGCCCCTTCACCATCTCGCGGGGGACCTCGACGGCGACCGAGGTCGTCGTCGTGGAACTGGGAGACGGCGACCACACCGGCGTCGGCGCCGCCGCCCCGTCGGCCCACTACGGCGAGACCGCAGGCACCGTCGCGGCAGTCCTGCCGGACCTCCTCGACGCCGCCGCCGAGGTCGACCCCGTCGAGACGCGGCGCCTCGACCGCCGCCTGCGCGGCGTCGTTCGACGCAACCCGGCCGCGCGGTGTGCGGTCTCGATCGCGGCCCACGACCTCGCGGGGAAGCGACTGGACGTTCCGCTGTACCGCCGCCTGGGACTCGACCCCGAGCGCGCCCCCCGGACCTCCTTCACGGTCGCCATCGACGACCCCGAGTCGATGGCCGAGGCCGCGACCGAAGCCGTCGACGCGGGCCACCGGGTCCTCAAGGTGAAACTCGGGACCGACCGGGACCGCGAGCGCCTGGCGGCCGTCCGGGAGGCCGCGCCCGACGCCCGGATCAGGGTCGACGCCAACGAGGCCTGGACGCCGACCGAGACCGTCGAGAACGCCGCCTGGCTGGCGGACTGCGACGTCGAGTTCCTGGAACAACCGGTCCCGGCCGAGGACCCGGAGGGACTGCGCTACGCCTACGAGGGCGCGTCGGTTCCCATCGCCGTCGACGAGAGCGTCGAGCGGGCCAGCGACGTGCCGGCCGTCGCCGACCGCGCGGACGTCGCGGTCTGCAAACTGATGAAGTGCGGGAGCGTCGACGAGGCCGTCGCGTTCGCCGAGACCGCGCGGGCCTGTGGCCTGGAGACGATGCTCGGGTGCATGCTCGAGTCCTCGGCGAGCATCGCCGCGGGCGCACAGCTGGCTCCCCTGTTCGACTACGTCGACCTGGACGGCGCACTCCTCCTCGCGGAGGACCCGTACGAGGGGCCGGTCCAGGGCGACGGCCGGATCGACCTGGGGGCCGCGGCCGGGACGGGCGCACGCGAGTCCTGAGCGGGACGCTCCGCGTCGGCGGTCGCGTCGTGAGAAGAGACGGGGGCGGTCAGGCGCCGAGACTGGTCGCGACGGCGGCCACGTCCGCGGGGTCGGCGTCTCGGAGCCGTTCGCTAGTAAAGGCGAGGTCCTCGCCGGGAGCGATCAGGCCGCCGTCGACCAGTTCGTCCGCGCGGTGCTCGACCGACGACTCGCTCGCCACGCCCGTCTCGGCCGCCCAGGTCGCCACCTCGGAGCGACGGCGCTCGGCCTGTGCGCCCGCGAGCAACGCCGCGGTGACGGGGTCGATCGCCGAGTCGTCGCCACGGGCGGTCCGCCCTGCCGCGTGGATGGCGGCGAAGGCGTCGCCCAGGCCGTCCTCGACGCGGTCGTTCAGCGAGCGTGCGATCGCCTCGGGGTCGTCCTCGTCCATGGCGATCGACTCGACCGGCGTCGGGAACCCGAGGCGGACGTACACCGCGCGTCCGACCAGGTACGCGCCGACGAGGTACGCGACCACCGTCAGGGCGACGTACGGCGTCCCGACGGTCCCACTCGTGATCACGAGTCCCGCCGCGAGTCCGGCGACGACGAGGACGATCAGTTCGGTCGCGACCATCGCGAGGTTCGCCAGTTTCGTCCGTTCGAGGAGCCGACTCGGCTCCGCGAGGTCCTCGCTGGTCGGGTAGGCGACGTCCTCGACCATCAACTGCCCACTCGGACCGAGTGCGCTCAACCGCCCCGTCCACGTCTGGTAGATACCGACGCCGACGAGCGTCGCGAGCCCGAAGGCAGCCAGAACTGCCGGATTCATGGTACCACCCAACGGTAGTCTTCGTTATAAAACCAGTTGCTAAGTGATGTTCGGTTCTCGGCGTGAACGTCGCTGAAAAGCGGCGAGCCCAAAGTGCGGCGACGGCGGCTCCGCCACCCGAACCCGTATCACGACGGCGGCCCGTCGGGACGGGCCTCGGTCACGCGGGAGACGCGACTGGGCACGGCCGTCGGCGCCGCCGTCCCGGCCCCGTCGAGCGCCTCCGTGACCGCCGTGACGGCCGACTCGACGGACGCGGACGACTGACGTCCGTCCGGGCCGACCAGCGGGAGGTTCGCCGCCGCCGGCGTCGCGACGTCGCCCAGTTCCCGGTCACCGACGACGGCGTGGAAGGGGACGCGTTCGGCGTCGACCCGATCGAGTCGCTCGGCGACGGTCAGCGGTCGGTCGTCGCAGTCCGCCCGGACGCCGCGGTCGCGGCACCGCTCGACCAACTCGAGGCAGTCGGCGCGATGGCGGTCGGCGGCCGGGACGAGTCTGAGCGTCGTCGGCGCCAGCCACGCCGGCAGCGGGCGGTCCGCCCGCTCGGCGGCGGCGTAGGCCGCTGCCAGCGTACTCTCGGTCGGGCCGACCGCCGCGTGGACCGTCGCCGGATCCGCCCGCGACCAGGCGCGACCCACCGGGAGTCCGGTGCTCGGATCGACGAGTGCGACGTCCACGCGTCGGGCGCCGGGCGGGGCCGGGCCGGCGGTGACCGGACCGTCGACGGCGCTCGCGACGAGGGACGCGTCGCCCCCCCGGACCGCGACGTCGGGCCCGACACCCAGTCGCCGCGCGACCGTCGCGAGCGCGTCGCAGACGTCGGCCAGGACTGCACTCGGATCGTCCGTCCGGACGTGGAGCGTGGGCCGGTCGTCCGCCGGCGGGTCCCGTTCGAGCCACCCACGACCGGCCGGTGCCGACCCGGACCGCCACGGCGGCGGACCGCCGGACGCGTCCGCGCCAGTGGTCGCGCCGCGGGCGTCCCGTTCGACCGCGAGTGGCCCCCCGTCCGGGTCCGGGGCGGCGGAGGCGAGGCAATCGACGGCGGTTCGCTCGACGGCCTCCCGGGCCGCGAGGCCGCCGGGGAGCCAGGTCCCGTCGCGGGACAGCCCCGGGACCGTCCGGAGGCGGTCGGTCGCCACGGCGCGCGGGTCGTCGACGGGGGTCGCCGGCGTCGGGTCCGTCGCTGGCGCCGACGCCGGGGTGACCGTGTCGTCGGGACCGACCCGGTCCCACGCCGGCGTCGGCCCGTCCGGCGTCGCGGGAGCCGTCACCGGCGGGTCCGGCGGAACGCGCCGGCGAGCCACGGCGTGTGGGTGGCCACGGACCGTCCCCTCCAGTGCGAGGTGGTAGCCGACCGGCGCCCGCTCGACGCGCGTGCCCGCCCACTCGGCCGCCCCCTCGACCCCGGGCGACGCGCGAACCCACTCGACGACGGCGTCGAGCGTCCGGGCCGTCCGCTCCGGTCCTGCGGGGGCGGCCACCAGCGACGGCGCCGGCACGACGACGACCGCCTCGACGGACTGGAGGGCCGCCCGCTCGCGGACCGTCCGCGCGGCGGCGACAGCCGCGCCCGTCGGGTCGGA
>CAZIVN010000014.1:11387-19669 GCA_964542685.1 uncultured Halobacteriales archaeon | reverse complement strand
CGTCCGTCGCCTTCCGGACGATGCCCGACACCTGGACGAGCGTGTTGACGTGCCGTGACCTGATCGCACGGATGTCCGTGGTGTCGGGGAGGTCACGGATTCGGACGTGGGCCTGCCCGAGCTTCACGTCGATGGGGAGGTCGTACAGGCGCAGTGCCTCCTCGGCGTACTCGCGGAGCTGGCCCGGCTGTGAGCGGTAGTCCTCGGCCAGGTCGGGGTCGTAGCGGTAGAGATCGTTCCAGTCGAGGTACAGCGACCGCTTCTCGGTCGGATAGGCGCGCGCCAGATCCTTGATGTCGTCGTCGTAGTAGTCCCTGAACAGTCGCTCGAACTCTTGGACGAGTTCGGCGTCGTCCGCTGTGGCCATTCAGCCACCGTTAGTGCGGACTCGCCTATGAAGGTTCGGAAGGCAGCGGATGTGGTCGTCTCGGGTGAATCGCCGTACTGCAGCGACGGCGCGGCTACCTCGGGGGTCGCCTCGCCCCGTCCGTTTCCCGCCCGGTGATACGGTTTATACAGCCAGACGTGACTCTGTCCAGTGCCACGACAGTACATTGGCTGGTTCAAGCCACGAAACACCGGATTTGGGACGGCCCGGCTTGAGTGAATCACGTCTGGCTGTGTAGTTTCATCAATTACCGGTGAGCACCGGCACCGTACGGGTGCTCACGGGTAAACAGTGAAACGAAACCGTATGAGACGACAGCGCCTGGCGTCGTCGCTTGGCTGTCGCCGGCGCGTTCGGTCAGTCGGGATCCGCTCGCTCCTTCCACTCGCGTTCCTGCCGTCGCTCGGCGACGTGGCGGGTGCCGTCGGTCAGTCGGGTCCTGGCGGTGTGTTCGAACGACTGGACGTCCGCGAGCACGCCGGTCTGGAACTCCTCGACGATGTCGTACGACCAGCGGTCGTCGTCGACGACGCCGGCGGGCAGGTGGTCGTCGCGCAGGCTGTCGGCGAGGTCCGGGTGACCGCAGGCGCGCATGAGTCGCTCCGCCTCCGAGAGGTGGTCCATGGCGTGGCCGACGGCGTGGTGGAACTCCAGGAGGTGCCCCTGGGCACGCTGGAACCACTCCAGCGCGAGTTCGACCTCGTGGTAGGCGGTCGTCGTCACGGCGTCGGGATCGTTCTGGTTTCCCATGTTACCAATTACCACGCCCGGGCCGAAAGGCTTGTTGCCGTCGGTGGCCGGTGGGCGTGACGGTGCCGACCAGGACTGCTCCGGGGAGACGCTTATCTCCGCTCCTGACCGGGGAGGGGTATGGAGTACGAGGTCAGACACCGGCCGTCGTTCGCACTGGTGGACATCTCCCTGGAGCGCGGGGAGTCGATCACAGCCGAGGCGGGAGCGATGGTGTCGCACTCGGAGGGAATCGAGATCTCGACCGGGCGCGGGAAGGAGGGCTTTCTCAAGTCCATCAGGCGGAGCACCTTCGGCGGCGAGAAACTGTTCCGGAACACGTTCTCGGCGCCCGAGACGGACGGCCGCGTGACGTTCGCGCCGCCGTTGCCCGGCGACGTCGTCCACCACGAACTGCGCGACGAGACGGTGTACGTCAGTTCCGGGGGCTACCTGGCGGGCGACGACGCCCTGGACGTCGACACGAAGTTCGGGGGCGCGAGGTCGTTTCTCGGCGGCGAGGGCTTCTTCCTGTTGAAGATCTCGGGGAGTGGCGGCCTGTTCACGACGAGCTACGGCGCCGTCGAGCCCGTCGAACTGTCCAGCGGCGAACGCTACACCGTGGACACTGGCCACGTCGTCGCGTTCCAGGACTCGGTGTCGTGGTCGGTCCGGCAGGTGGGCGGGCTGAAGTCGACCCTGTTCAGCGGGGAGGGACTGGTCTGTGACTTCGAGGGACCCGGAACGGTGTACCTCCAGAGTCGCAGTCAGGACGCGTTCGTCTCGTGGCTGGTGCCGAAACTCCCGCTCAGCGAGCACGGGGACGGCGGCAGCGGGATCCAGTTCGACATCGGTGACCTCGGCGGGCTGGGGAAGTTCGGCGGCAAGCGCTGAGCGACGGCACTCGACGGCGAGCGGGCCCGACCCCCGACAGCGTGGTATCGGGAGATTTATTTGCGAAGATTAGATCCTCGAAAACATGCGCCGCAGAACCCTGTTACGCGCCGGCACGGCGTCGCTGGCGCTCCCCGCACTCGGAACCGTCACGGGACGCCCTCCAGCGAACGACGCGACCGAAGCGTACGAACCGCTCGGCCGACTGAACTTCGACGACGCTCGCGAGGTCGTGGTCGACGACGCCGGCGCAGTCGCGTACGTCTCCGCCACCACGCACGTCGCCTCGGTCGACGTCAGCGATCCCGCGAACCCGACGAAACTCGACGAGGTCGACATCGGAACCGACCACTCCGACGGGCCGCTTCGTCCGATCCAGGACGCGAAGGTCGACGGGGACCGCCTGATCGCTGCCGGACCGCCGAGTAGCAGAGGGTCGGACCCGTGGGGCTTCGGGCTGGTCGACGTGTCGGACCCGGCGAACATGTCGGAGATCGCGTTCGTCGACACCAGCGGCGACCACGCCATCCACAACTGCTCCCTCGACGGCGACTACGCCTACCTCACCGGAACCACCGGACTCCGCGGCCAGGAACGGATGCGGATCTACGACGTCTCCGACGACGCCCCGGAGGAGGTCGCGACGTGGTACCCCGGCGACCACGACGGCGCCTGGGACGACGTCTCCGTGTTCCTCCGGAACCTCCACGACATCACCGTCCAGGACGGCGTCGCGTACCTCTCCTGCTGGGACTCGGGCGTGTTCATGGTCGACGTCTCGGACCCGACCGCGCCCGAGTACATCAACCGGATCGGCGACCACACCATCGAGGAACTCCAGGACGTCTCCCGCGACGACCTCGGCACGTTCTTCACCGAACCGCCGGGCAACGCCCACTACGCGGAGGTCAACGACGACGGAACGATCCTCGGCGAGGGCGGCGAGTCCTGGGACACGGATCCGGAAGCGGAGGGCGGCGGCCCGTCACCGATCACGCTGTACGACATCTCCGACCCAGGGAACCCCGAGGAACTGGCGACCATCGAGACCGAAGAGACCGGCAACAACACGACCGGTGGCTGGTACTCGACGTCGCACAACTTCGAGATCCGGAACGACAAACTGTACTCCTCGTGGTACAGCGCCGGCGTGAAGGTCCACGACATCTCGGAGCCGGGTTCGCCCGAACGGATCGCCTGGTACGCCAAACCCGACCAGATGTCGTTCTGGACGGCACAGGTCGGCGTCCCGGACGAGTTCTTCGTCGCGACGACGTACAAGGGCGTTCCCCGCCCCAGTCGCCCGGACTCGGCGCTGTACACCTTCCCGGACGGACCGGGAGAGATGGCCGAACCGCCGAACTTCCCCGCGCCGGACGACGGGAGCGGCGGAGAGACGACGACCGAGGATCCGACGGACCTCAGCGGCGAGGAGACGACGGCAGCGCCGACGACGGCGATGGGCGACGACGTGGACGAGACGACGGCGATGGGCGACGACGTGGACGAGACGACGGCGATGGACGACGGCGTGGACGAGACGACGGCGATGGACGACGACGGCGACGACGGTGACGACGGGGACGGTGACGACGGCGGCTCCCCGGGACTGGGTATCGTGAGTGCGCTCGCGGGCCTCGGCGTCGGCGCCTGGCGACTCCGGAAGCGCGGCGACGACGCGGACTGACCGTCCCGGAGACGCCGGCAGTTTTTTCGCGCGCCACCCCTCAGTGGCCCCATGCGCCGCAGGACCCTGCTACGCGCTGGCGCGGCGTCCCTGGCACTGCCGACGCTCGGGACCGCCGCGGGTCGCCCTCCATCGACCGCATCGACGACGACCACCTCGCCGACCACCTCGACGACGGCCACGACGACCACCGGGACCGCGTCGTACGCACCGACCGGGAGCGTCGACGTCGACGGCGCCGCCGAGGTCGTCGTCGAGGACGAGACGGCGTACGTCGCCGCCTCGAACGGCTTCGCGACCGTCGACGTCTCGGATCCGGCCGACCCGACGCTGCTGGCCGAGCGTCGTGACCTCGCGGCCGACCGGTCGAACGGGCCGCTGGTCTCGATTCTGGACGTGAAAGTCGACGGCGACCGGCTCCTGGTGCCCGGCCCGGCACAGCGGGGCCAGCTCCAGGGGTTCCTGCTGTACGACGTCTCGGACCCGGCCGACCCGCGACAGGTGGGCGAGTTCTTCCCGACGACCCACGGCATCCACAACGCCGTCCTCTACGACGGGTACGCGTGGCTCCAGGCGGGCCTGGAGACGCACGTCGTCGACGTTCAGGAGCCGCCGTTCGAGACGGCGGCCCGGTGGTCGCCGCTCGACGCCGACGACGCCTGGGAGGAGGTGCCTCGCTTCACGCGAGTCCTCCACGACCTGTGGGTGGCCGACGGCCGCGCGTACCTCGCCCACTGGGACGCGGGCGTGTTCGTCCTCGACGCCACCGACCCGACGGATCCGACGTTCCTGGGACGGTTCGGCGACTACTCCCTCGAGCAGCTCCGCGAGTGGGACCCGGGCCGCGCCCAGGAGGAGTACCTGACCCCCGCCGGCAACGCCCACTACGTCGCCACGAACGACGCCGGCGACGTCGCCGGGGTCGGCGCAGAGTCGTGGGCACAGGGAGACGAGGGCGGTCCGGGCGGCATCGACCTGTACGACGTCTCTGATCCGGCCGCCGCCGAGAAACTCGCGACGATCAACCCGCCGGGGTCGCCGGACAACTCGCGGGGCGGCACCTGGACCACCTCCCACAACTTCGACTTCGCCGGCGACAGACTGTACACCTCCTGGTACCAGGGCGGGGTGATGATCCACGACGTCTCGGACCCGACGGCGCCGGAACGGCTCGCCTGGTGGCGGAACCTGGGCGACGCGTTCTGGACCGCACAGGTCGTCACGCCGGACAGTCACTTCGTCGCGACGACCACCGCCCAGGCCGGCGAGACGAGTCGACTGTACGCGCTCCCCGACGGCCCCGGCGAACAGGCCGATCCGCCCGCGGAGATCACCGACCCGGAGCCCCCGACCAGCGGCGACGACCTCACTCGCGTCCCGACCGCGACGACGTCGCCGGAGACGACGACCGACCCGGACTCCGGGGACGAAGACGACGAGACGACCGACGACAGCGGCTCCGTCCCCGGCCTGGGGGTCGCGAGTGCGCTCGCCGGCGTCGGCATCGGCGCCTGGCGACTCCGGCGACGCGCCGACGCGGACTGACCGGCGTCCCCCGGACTCCGGGTCGTCGCGGACGCCGCGGCGTCCCCGCCGGCGGGGCGGACGACCCCTCGCCGCTCGCCCGTCTCCGCCCGGGATCCCAACACATTCACGGCTCGACTACCTACGGCGACGCGATGAGCACCGACGAGGATCGGACTCTCCGGGAGCGCGTCGAGCGGTGGCTGGCCCGCGAGATGCCGATCATCCAGATGCACGGGGGGACCAGCGCGGTTCGGGTCGCCGACCCCGACACCGGCGAGGTCGTCATCGAACTCGGCGGGGGGTGTCGGGGGTGTGGTGTCGCCGACGTCACCACCGGGAACATCAGCGCCGAACTCCTCACCTGGGACGACGTCGAGGACGTCACCGTTCGCGTCCCGGATGCCGAGGACGCACTGGGAGCGCCGGAGGGCGACCAGTCGATCATGGGCGTCGAGCGCAACGAGGGCGGGCGCGGCCCCCACGGCTGATATGGTTTCGTTTCATCGATCCCCGGTGAGCCCCGGAGCCGTACTGGTTCTCACCGGCACACAGTGAAACGAAACCGTACGATCGCAGGACATTTGCGACCGGACCACTGCCCTCACGGCATGGAGCCGATCCGCGTCGTCTGGGGCACCGCGACCGGACCGACGGAGATGGCCAGTTACGACGCCGCGCTCGCCGACGCCGGCGTCGGCGACTACAACCTCGTGTCCGTCTCGTCGGTCGCCCCGCCCGGTGCGACCGTCGAGGCCGTCGGCGAGGCGCCGGACCTCGGCCCGGTCGGCGGCCGTCTCACCGTCGTCGAGGCGCGGGCAACCGCGCGAGCGCCCGTCAGCGCGGGCCTGGCGTGGGCCCAGAGCCCCTCCGGCGGACTGTTCTACGAGGCGGGTGACACCGCGACGCCGGAGACCGTCGCCGACCGCGTCGAACGGGGGCTGGCTGCCGGCCAGGAGCTACGGGACTGGGCGTTCGAAGAGCCGACGGTCCGAACGGTCGCCGCCGCCCCGGACGACGACCCCGTCGCGACGGCCGTCGTCCTCGCCGTCTACGGGTCCGCGGAGTCGCTGCTCTGAGGAGTGCTCGGTCCGTCCGCGACGCTCACGACCCCGTCCGAACCACTTTTACCGCGGGGATTCCTATCCGTGGTGTCAACAGTCGTATGAACGGAAACAATCCGTATGCGGGCATCCCCGGCGTGACCGACGCGGGCAAGCGCGCGAGCGCCGACCTCCCCGATCTCTCCCCCGGAGAGAAACGCACCCTGCGCCGCGAGGTGTCCCGCGTCGCCGCCCGGACCCGGGAGTTCCTCCCCGACGAGTACGTCGTCGACGCCGACATCGGCACCGGCGCCGCCGGTCCCCGGGCGACCGTGGCGGTACAGCCACCGGTCGGCCGTCCGGTCAGCGCCGGCTTCACGCCGGACCAGGAGGAGATCGCGGGCGGCGAGCCCATCTCCGCCGAGGATCGCGACGAGGTCGCACGCGGTCTGGCCGCCAGCGCTGCCCTCCAGGTGAAACAGGCCATCGAGGACAACGTCACGCCGACGGCTCGCTGACGTCGACGCCGTCCAGCACGACTGCCAGGCCGCCCGCCTCGCTCTCTCGCAACGACACCGACCAGCCGTGGGCGTCGGCGAGCCACTCGACGACGGACAGTCCCAGCCCGGACTGCCCGTCGCCCGTCGAGTAGCCCGGTTCGAGCGCCCGTTCCCGGCGATCCGGCGACAGTCCCGGACCGTCGTCGGCGACCACGATAGCCGTCTCGGTCGCCCGCACGGTGATCGTCGGGTCGTCACAAAAGCGGACCGCGTTGTCGAACAGCCGTTCGAACAGCGTCAGGAGGCGGTCCGGGTCCGCACGGACGGTTGCCGACGCGGCGTCGAGGTACCCCTCGTCGTCGATCCGCCGCCAGGCGTCGTCGGCCAGTCGCTCCAGGGGGACCGCCCGCGTCTCCTCGACGCGGCGGCCCTCGCGTGCGATCGTCACGACGGCGTCGGAGATGCCGTCGACCCGGTCCAGGGCGTCGTCGACGGCGGTGAGGTGTTCGGAGTCGAGGTCCATCCCCAGGACGTCCAGGTAGCCGTCCGCGATGGTCAGCGGGTTGGTCAGGTCGTGGTTGACGACGCTGGCGACGGTTTCGATGCGGTCGTCCAGGCGCTCGCGGTCGCGCTCGGCGCGGGTCCGGGCGACCGCGGCGCCGATCCGGTCCCCGAGCGCGGCGGTCGTCGCCGTCGCCGGGCCTGCCTCGTGCCAGATCCACAGCGTTCCCCACTCCCCGACCGACCCGACCCGGGGACGGTCGACGGTCCCGACGGGCACGGCGGCCGTCGTCGGGGTGTCCTCGGGAACGACCGGCGGCGTCTCGGGGACCGTCCCCTCGACGGCCGCGTACTCGCCGTCGGCACACAGCGCAACGCCCGTCGCGTCGAGTTCGAGTGCGATCCGCTCGACTGCAGTGGTGGCGACGCCGGGGACCGTCTCGCAGTTCGCCAGTCGTTCGCCGACGGCACGAACCACCGCCACGCCCCCCTCGCCACCGTCGTCAACGGAATCCATCGTCCGGTCTGCCGGTCCCATCGCACCCTCCCGGCAAGTAGGTGGCGGCCAGGCGTCGCCGTTCGCGGGATCGAACGCCATTTACCGCCCGGTCGCCTGGTACATCCCATGAGCGAGCCGACGCCCGAGGTTTACGAGCGGGGCAAGGGCATGGACGCCCACAATCAGGTGATGCGAGAGGTACGGGCGCAAAACGACGCCCAGTACGACCCCCACGAACCGACCCGGGTGTGGATCGACGAGGACGCCACGCCGAGTGGGACCTACGACAGCCTGACGATCATCCTCAACACCGGCGGCTGTCGGTGGGCGCGGGCCGGCGGCTGTACGATGTGTGGGTACGTCGCAGAATCCGTCGAGGGCGGCAGCGTGAGCCACGAGGCACTCCTGGACCAGGTCGAGGCCGCACTGGCCCACGAGCGCGAGGAAGGCGTCGACGCGGGACTGGTGAAGATCTACACCTCCGGCTCCTTCCTCGACGAGCGCGAGGTCCCCGAGC
>CAZIVN010000014.1:0-11321 GCA_964542685.1 uncultured Halobacteriales archaeon | reverse complement strand
GACTTCGAGGCCGCCTGCGAGGCCGACCGCGGCGTCGACGCGGCGACGGACCTGGACGTCGACGGCCCCGCGGCGGGCGTGAAGGCGTACCTCCTGCTGAAACCCCCCTTCCTCGCCGAGTCCGAGGCGGTCGCGGACATGAAGCGGTCGATCCGCCGGTGTAGCGCCGTCGACGGCTGTCACACCGTCTCGATGAACCCCTGCAACGTCCAGCGGTACACGATGGTCGAGGACCTGTACTTCGAGGACGGCTACCGCCCGCCGTGGCTGTGGTCCGTCGTCGACGTCCTCCGCGAGACGGCCGACGTCGACGCACTGGTCGTCTCCGACCCCGTCGGCGGCGGGGAGGACCGCGGGCCGCACAACTGTGGCGACTGTGACGACCGTGTCGAGACGGCGATCAAGGACTTCTCGCTGCGGGGCGATCCGTCGGTGTTCGACGCCGTCTCCTGTGACTGCGAGGCCACCTGGGCGGCCGTCGTCGAACGGGAGCGCAGTTACGGACTGCCGCTGGTGCGCTAGCCCACCGCCGATCCTCCGGCCTCGTACGGTTTCGTTTCATCTATGACCGGTGATCGCTGCTACCGTACGGTCGATCACCGGTAAACAGTGAACCGAACCCGTATCAGGTGGTCGCCCGTTCGGTCACGGCGGGGAGTCGGAGCGTCACGACGGTGCCCCTGGGCTCGCGGTCGGCGAACGTCAGCGACCCACCGGCCCGGGTGACGACCCAGTTGACGAGCCAGAGCCCCAGGCCGCTGGCGTGGTCCAGTTGCGTGATCTCTCGTTTGTCGGTGACGAGAGCTCGTTCAGTGTCCGGAATCCCCGGCCCGTTGTCGGCGACCCTGATCACGGCGCCGTCCTCGTCCGTCTCGATGGTGACGTCGACCTCGGGGTCCCGGTCGTTGTGGACGCAGGCGTTCTCGAGGACGTGGTACAGCGCCGTCTCCAGCATCGATCCGGCGGTGACGTACACCGAGTTGGGCCCGGCCACGCTGACGGTTGCGGCCGGGTACTCGGCCCGGATCGCATCGCAGACCTGGTCGGTCACGGAGACGGCGTCGGTCGGGTCGACGCGTCCGGGGTCGCGGTCGAGCGCCCGCTCGACCGCACGTGTCTTCTCGGCGGTCTCCAGGAGGTCGTTGGCCCGTCCCGTGATCGTGTTCGCGAGGTCGCGGCGTTCGTCGGGGGCGACGCTTCCCGTCAGCGTCTCGGCGGCGCCCTTGATGATGTTCATCCCGTTTCGCAGGTCGTGTCGGAGCACCCGGTTGAGCACCTCGACGCGTTGCTGGCGCTGCTTTCGCTCGGTGATATCCGTGTAGATGCCGAACGTGTGCCGGTTCTGCTCGCCGAGGTCGACCGGGACGACCGTCAACTGGAACTCCCGGAGGCCGTCGGCGGTCGTCCGCGTGACCTCCCGTTCGACGACGACGCCCTCCTCGACGACGGTCCGCTCGATTTCGCGCCCCTCGTCGCGACGACCGGGCGGGACGACGAACTCGTCCAGGTCCTCGTCGCGGACCGTCGACTCGGAGAGGCCGAACGTCTCCTCGAAGGCACCGTTGACCGCCTGGACGATCGGTCGGCCGTCATCGTGGGTCGCGAACACCACGGGGTCGGGCACGTTCTCGAACAGTGCCGCGAAGCGGTCCCGCTCCTCGCGGAGGTCTGCCTCGGCGGACAGGCGATCCAGCGCGTCGCGGACGTGTACCAACAGGAGTTCCGCGAGTTCGGTGTCGGCCTCGTCGAACGCGCCGACGTCTGCGGAGACCGCCTGGAACACGCCGCGGTCGCCGATGGGGACCGACAGCAGCGAGCGGTACCGATCGCTCTCGGGGGTGGCGTCGTTGTCCTCGCTCACGTCGTCGATCCGGAACGTCGTCCCCTCGAGGTGGGTCTTCCCGGCGATGCCGTCGGTCACGGGCGTACGCTCGACGTACCCCTCGGGGAGCAACTCCGAGGACGTCGCTCGGGAGACCAGGTGGTCGCCGAGGACCTCGTCGACGCCACACTCGTCGAACTCGAGGATGCGCTCGGCGGCGTCGACGGCCAGTTCCCAGACCTCCGCTTCCGACTCGCAGGTCTCGAGTTCGTGGACGACCTCGTGGAGGTTCTCGATTTTCTCCTTGCGGGCCCGCAACTGCGTCCGGACCGCCGTCCGGTCCAGTGCCGCCTCCGCGGTCGTCGCCAGCACTCGGGACAGGTGGAGGTCCGTCGCGTCGACGGTCCCCGAGGTCGTGTGGCCGAAGGAGATGACCCCGTAGTCGCCGATGGGCTGGATGACGGCGTCCTCGATCGGCAAGGATTGGCCGTGGACCGTCTCCTCGACCGGCGCGCTCTCGAAGGTCCGACGCTCTCCGGTGGCGTAGGCGTCCCAGATGAGGCCGTCGCCGCGTTCGACGGGTGGGAACCCCTCGAACACGTCGCGGGCGTCCTCGGTCGCGGCGACGATCTCGAGGGCGCCGCTGTCCTCGTCGTACAGGCGGACGACGGCGATCGGCTTGTGCAACACGTTCTCGACGGCGTCCAGCGTGGCCTCCCCGACCGCCGCCGGGGTCTCGGCCCGGAGCAGTCGTCGCGTCGTCTTCTTCAGCGCCTCAAGGGCCTCGATCCGTCTCGCGCCGTCGCCGACCTCCCGGACGTACGACACCGCGCCGACGACCTCCCCGTCGACGGTCCGCGGGGCCGTGTGCCACTCACAAGTCAGCGTTCCGCCGTCCGGAGTGACTGCCCGCTCGACCAGCCGGGTCGTGTCGCCCTCCAGCGCCGCCTCGAGCCCCGTGTGTCGCCGCCTGCCGCCGAACAGGACGTCGCCACCGTCAGTGCCGACGGCCCGGTCGCGGTCGTACCCGAACAGCCCTTCTGCGCGGCGGTTCCAGCCGACGATCCGTCCCTCGCTGTCCCACTCGACGACCGCGAACGGGTGGCCGTTCGTGGCGTCGGTGCCCGCGGCCGTCACCTCGCCGTCGAGCGTTCCGACGACTCGGTCCCGGAGCAGTTCCCGGTCGCTCTCTTTCGGTACGTACCCGTCGACGCCCGCGGCCATCGCGTCGCCGGCCAGGTCCTCGTCGCCGGCGTCGGTGTAGACGACGGTCGGGACGTCATCGAGCGCGGCGTGCAGGCCGAGGGCGTCGGTCGTCGGGAGGTCGTGTTCGGTGACGACGCAGTCGACGTCCTCCTCCGTGCAGACGCGTCTGGCGGCGGCGGCGTCGGGGACGCCCGTCGCGGTCAGTGGCCCGCCGTCGAGCGTCGTGACTGTGCGCTCCCGGACTGTCTCGTCGGGTTCGACACAGAGTACCCGATACTGGTCCTGCCTGGGGGCCACAGTCGATTCTACCGACCAAATGAGACGAACGGAGTTAAACGTTGTAGCCGATTCGGCCGTGGGGCGGTCGTGACGCGCTCGCCGCCCACGGCGACCCGGCCGTCGCGTCCCGCGTGGCGCCCGGGGACGGTCACGCCGTCGCGCGCTCGAACCCGCGGAGGATGCCGGCACCGTCGGTTTCGCCGAGGTCCGGCAGCGTGGCGCGTTCGGGGTGGGGCATCAACACCGCGACGGTGTCCCGGTCGCCCAGGACGCCGGCGACGTTGTGTTTCGAGCCGTTCGGGTTGGCCGCCGGCGTCAGGTCACCGTCGGCGTCGCAGTACCGGAACAGCACCCGGTCGTCGATCTCCAGGCGGGTGAGTCGGTCCGAGTCGAGTTCGAACCGGCCCTCGCCGTGTGCGATGGGGAGCGTGATCACGTCGCCGACATCGTAGTCGGCGGTCCACGGCGTGTCCGCCCGTTCGACCCGCAGGTGGACGTGCTCGCAGCGAAACCGCGCGGTGTCGTTGGTGGTGAAGGCGCCGGGCGTGAGCCCGCTCTCACAGCCGATCTGGGCGCCGTTGCAGACCCCCAGAACGGGGACGCCGTCGGCGGCGGCCGCCCGGACCTCAGCCATCACGGGCGAGCGGGCGGCCATCGCGCCGGCCCGGAGGTAGTCGCCGTAGGAGAACCCGCCGGGCAACACGACGCCCGAGACGTCCTCGGGGAGGCCGTCCTCGTGCCAGACGATGTCGGCGTCGATTCCCAGGTGGTCCAGGGCGCGTTCGGCGTCGCGGTCGCAGTTGGAGCCACCGAAGCGCACGACCGCGACTGTCACGCCGAGCACCTCCCGGTGTGCGAGGAGACAGTCGCGGTCGTGGAGACGCGACCCGTCACGCCGAGCACCTCCCGGTGTGCGAGGAGACAGTCGCGGTCGTGGAGACGGAGACGGTCATCGCTCGTGGACCTCGACCTCGTAGTCGTGGATTGTCGGGTTCGCGAGCAGGCGCTCTGCCATGGCCTCGGCGCGCTCGCGGGCGCCCTCGGCGCCCTCGGCGTCCAGGTCGACCTCGAAGCGGTCGGCGCGGCGGAGGTCCTCCACCTCGAACTCCAGGCGCTCCAGGGCGCGCTGGGTGGTGTCGGCCTCGGGGTCGAGGACGCCGCGTTTCAGACGGACCGTCACGACGGCGGTGTAGGCGGTCATCGTCCGCCATTGGTCGACCGTGTACAAAAGGCGTTTTGGAACGGGTCCGAGACGACAGGTGGCTGCACAGATCGTCGGGCTCACGGTCGACGTCGTCCGTCGCGGTGGCGCCGCGCGTGGCGGCGTCGGGGTGACCTTCGGGTCGCCGGACATTTCCGCGCTCGTCACGTAGCGACCGGCGACGACCTGTATGTCCTCGCCGCGTCGCGCGACGGCCGTCGGCTTCTGTCTCGACATCGACGGCACGCTCCACCGGTCGGGCTCCGTGTTCGTCGAGACCCTCGCCCACCTCGGGTTCTGTGGCGAACTGTCGCTCGACGCCGACGAGCGCCGGCACCGCCGGAACGTCATCGGAACCGTCCTGGAGTACGACGCCGGCCCGGCGGCGCGTCGCCGGTGGGTGCGGATCCTGCGCGGACTGGACGCGCTCGCAGTCGTCGGCGGGCGACCGCTCGCCGACGCGGCGGTGAGCGGCCTCGAACGCCTCCACGAGGCGGTTCCCGACGACCCCGCCACGGCGCCGCGACGGGGGGCTCAGCGTGCGGACGGTGACGGACTCGACTATCGGACGATGCAGCGCCGGGCCCTGGAGGCGTACGGACGACTGATCGCCGGGCGCCGCGCCGAGACCGTCGAGCGTGCGGCCCGGGGGATCGTGACGCAGCACGTCGAGACCGACCCGGGCGTCGAGACTGCCGTCGAACGACTCCGTGCGGCGGGTGCGTCGGTGTGCCTGGTGACGGACGCGCCGGCACACGCGGCCCGGGCGTACGCCAGTGAACTGTCCGTCCCGGCGGCGCGTGTCGCCGGCACGCGGTACCACGTCGACGCGGACGGCCGGTACACCGGGGCGTTCACGCTCGTCGACAAGGGCGCCGCCGCGCGTCGGTTCCGGCGAGCCGGCGACTGGGACCGACTGGTCGCCGCCGGCGACGCCGTCGTCGACCTCCCGATGGCGACGGCCGCGGACCTGTTTCTCGCCGTCGCCGGCGAGGGCGGCCTGCCCGCCGCACTCGACGCGCCGGCCGGCCCGGCACCGCCGTCCTCGTGTGACGTCGTTCGCGTCGGCCCCGACCGGTCGGTCGGTGCGGCACTCGTCGACGCACTCGAGACCGTGACCGACCGTCCGGGCTGATCCGGTACCGTCGGAGCGGCGGTGGCCGACTGCCGTTCCGGCGGACGGAAATCGCCAAGCCGGCCGCTCCGGTCCGGCCCGACGTGTCTCGCGTCAGACTGGGGCTCGTCGTCCTCCTGGTCGCCGCCGCCGGGTAGACCGTCGCCACGAGCGTCGGTCGGATGGAGAGGCCGACTCGACGGCGACGGCCTCCGGGTGACACGGCCGGCGTCAGCGCCTCCGGGTTCGTTCCCGCCAGCCCGCACCGAGGTCGGCCTCCTCGGCGGGCACGAGTAGCAAGAACTCGCCGTCGTTCGTCTCGAACAGTTCTTTCCCGCTGGTGGTCTCTCGCATGCAGAACAGCCAGTCGTCGGCGGCGAGCCGTCGGGTAACTTCGGCGGCGGAGTAGTAGTTTCCGTCCGATCCCACGAAGGTCCCGGCGACGGTACCGTCGGTCATCTCGCCTCCGTCCCCCACTCGGCGTCGGCGCCCCGGAACGCGTCGGTGTTCGGTCTGATGTTCGGCACCACGCTCGGGCGTTGCCCCGGCGGCGAGTAAAACGTTGCTACGAAAGGGACAGTATCTCTACGGAGCGCTCGGGAGCGCTATCGACGCCGGTGTCGGAGCGCGAGCAGTCCGCCGAGCAGCCCGCCGAGCGCCGTGACGACCAGGAAGCCGGGCGCCCCGCCGCCACCGTCGCCGGCAGTCGTGCCGGCGGCGGTGGCCGTGTCGGTGGCCGGTTCGGTCGTGGGCTGGGCCGTCGTGGGTTCGGGGGTGGTCGGCACCGCAGTCGTGGGTTCGGCGGTCGTGGGTTCGGCAGTCGTGGGTTCGGCCGTCGTGGTGGGTTCGGCCGTCGTCGTGGCGGCGCTGACGGCGCTGACGGTCACCGGGTCCGACTCGGCGGTCTCGTCGCTGGCGACGAGGTCGTAGTCTCCGGGCTCCTCGAGTCGAACCGTCGCCTCGCCGTCCTCGTCGGTCGTCGCGACGGTTTCGCCGCCGATACTGATCGTCGCTCCCTCGACGCGTTCGCCGTACTCGTCGGTGACGGTCACCCGGAGACTGTTGCCGGCCAGCACCTGGGTCGTCTCGGCGGACAGCGAGAGGTCGTCCGTCCGGTTGATCGACAGCTCGACGGACGCCGCCCCCTCGTTCACCTCGAAGTCCTGGCGGGCCTCGTCGTACCCGTCGCGCTGGACGACGACGGTGTAGTCGGTGTTGACCGGCAACAACTGCTGGGCGCGACCGTTCCCGCCGGTCCGGAACGACAGCACCTCCTCGCCGCCGCTCCTGACGCTGACCCGCGCCTCGATGCCCTCGTCGAGTCGGCCGTCGGTCACGCGGAAGTTCACCCGCGTGCGGTTGCTCTCGATGGTGACGGTGTGTGCGGAGTCGCCGGCGACGTCGACGGTGACCCGCTTCTGGTCGAACCCGGACCGGAGCACCTGGATCCGGTACTCGCCTTCCTCGATTCCCTCGGCGGTGAACGTCCCGTCTGCGCCCGTCCGACCGTCCGCGACCGCCCGGAACTGTCCGGACTTGATCAGTGACACCCGCGCGTTCTCGATTCGCTCGCCGTCCTCGTCGACGATCGTGACGGTTTCGGTGGCGGGCGGCGTCATCACGACTTCGAGTTCCTGGTTCTCGACGACGTTCGTCACCGTCCTCGGCAGGTTCCGGACGTAGTCCGGGTGTTCGACGGAGATCTCGAGGCGCTCGTCGTCCGGCACCGTCACACGGACGCTCCCGTCGCCGACGGTCGTTCTGGACGTGTTGCCGCCCTCCCAGCTCACCCTCACCGTCGCGTCGCCGATGCCGTTGCCCTCCGAGTCGACGACCAGGACGGTGATGGTGACGTCATCGGCGGTCTCCGACGATCCCGCCGACGCGTCGCCAGCGTCGGCGCCGAACCCGGCCGCGGCTCCAGCGAGCGGTGCGACGACTGTCAGGAGTGCGACGGCGACGACGAGTGGTCTCATACGTGTCGTTCTGCCCGGCCCCGACTTAAATGATGGCGATTGTCGGCCGTCCGGAGTCGCCGGGACGGATCCCCGACTGCCCGAGGGATCGACTGTTCCAGGGGTGACGGACGGCCGGACGGTGACCGGGTCGCAGAACCCCCCGGAGCGACCGCAGTGGACGACGACGGCGCTCGCTCCCGGAACCTGGCGACGTCCGTCGAGTTACGCCTCGCCTAACTGAGTAGGCTCGGGGACTTTTTACGCTCGCGCCCCTAATTACAGGCTACGTGATGGGCGATTCGACGGTCCCCGGAGGCGACGCAGCATGAACGAACGACAGGTTAAGACCGGGAAGCGAATCCAGCGTGAGACGGGCCGAACGTTTCACATCGCGACCCGGCTGCTTCCCGAACGAATCCGGCACCCGACGTACATCCTCTACGGGTTCTTCCGAATCGCCGACGAGGTCGTCGACAGCGCCGAGACGCTCCCACCCGAGCAACAGACCGACCGACTCGAGACGCTCCGGGCGGAGGCACTCGGCGAACAGCCGGCCGACGACCCCGTCCTGAGCGCCTTCGCCGAACTCAAGGGCGAGTACGACATCGCCGACGAGGAGATCGAGGTGTTCGTCGACGCCATGCAGTCGGACGTCGACGTCGACCGCTACGAGACCTACGAGGACCTGGAGGCGTACATGCGCGGGTCCGCCTCCGCCGTCGGCGTGATGATGACCGACATCATGGAGCCGGATACGTACGACGAGGCGCTGCCACACGCCGTCGCACTCGGGAAGGCGTTCCAGCTGTCGAACTTCCTGCGTGACGTTCGCGAGGACATCGTTCAGCGCGACCGTATCTACCTCCCGCTGGAGACGCTCCACGACAACGGTGTCACCGAGTCTCAGATCGAGAACCTGGAGTTCTCCGAGGGCTTCGCCGCGGCGATGCAGTCGGAACTGCGTCGCACGGAACGGCTCTACCGCGATGGCGTCGCCGGGATCAAGTACCTCCCCGAGGACTGCCAGTTCGCGGTGTTGCTGTCGGCGGTGCTGTACGCCGAGCACCACCGCCTGATCCGCAAACTGGGCTACGACGTCCTCTCCCAGGAGCCGGAACTCGGACTCGCCCGCTCGCTGTACCTCGCCGCGAAGACCCGCTGGCACTGGATGTGGAACTCCGACCCCGAGGCCGTGTTTCGCCGCGTCAGCGCCGTCCCGTACGGCGACGCCAGTGACGGCCACGGCCACGAACACGGCGAGAGTCTGCCGGTGCGGTGAGGGCCCTTCCTGGCGGTCCCGTCGTCCCGACGTGACGTCTATCGCAGTCGTCGCACCCACCGCACGCCGCGCGCGTCGCCGACGGCGAAGTCGAAGCGGTCGGTGTACAGCAGGCCGGCCCCGAGCAGTCCGGCCAGGGCGACCGAGGCCCAGTTGCCGTAGACGGCGTTGATGGTCCCCCAGAGGATCACGAAGCTCACGAGGTCGTCGAGCATGAACGGGCAGGCAGCGAGGCGGTCGAGCAGTCCCTCGCGGGAGAAGGCGAGGTCGAAGGCGCCGACGGCGACGGTCGCCGAGAGGACCCACCCGGCGTAGTTCGACAGCGGGACGCCGTAGATCGGACCGCCGCCGGCGTACGACCAGAAGCCGATGGCGACGGCGCCGGGGTCCAGCACGAGGTCCGTGACGAGGACGACGCCGACCGTGGCGAGCAGTCGCAGCGGCGTCGAGCGGGCGTGTTCGCCGCCGAGCAGGAGCACCAGGAGGTAGCTGTTGAGCACCAGTGGGAAGAAGAACACGGGCAGGCCCACGGGGACCTCGCCGAACAGCATCGGTCCGAGGTCGACGCCGTAGGAGAACTCGCCGTACGGCCAGCCGGTGCGGACGCCGAGCAGTTCGATGCCGTAGGCGTACCCGGTCAGACCTGCGAGGACCACCGCCGCGCGGCGGCCGACGAGGGGGAGCGCGCCGGCGACGAGCGGCAGGCGCATGACGAGGACGCCAAAGAGGACGAGGAAGGGGTTGAACGCGAGCGGCGGCGGGAGCAGCCCCTCGGCGCTGGCGAGCAAGGTGACGGCGCCGACGAGGGGGAACACGACGGCGATGGTGAAGCGGTGGTCGGTCACCAGGTCGTCCAGCGAGCGCTCGACGGCCGGGCGGTCGCCGCGCCGGAGCGCCGCCGCGAGGTCCCGGTGGGTGCCCTCGCGGGCCGTCCGCTCGCCGTCAGCCATCCAGCATCACCGGTCCCGTCAGTCGGTCAGCCATACAGCATCACCCACAGGCCGCCCATCGTCAGCAGTGCGCCGACGACGGTGTTGACGATTGGGAACCACCAGTACGCCCGGTCGACGGAGACGTCGGAGACGGCGACGCCGACGGTCAGGACGGGATAGACGGCGAGCAGGGCGCCCAGACGGACGTCGACGGTCCCGAAGGAAAAAGCGGCGGCCAGCCAGCAGGCCGCACAGTAGGCGTACGTCCGGGGCTCGCCCAGGAACGTCGCCGTCGTCCGGATGCCCGCCGCGCGGTCGGGTTCGATGTCGGGAATCGCCGAGAAGGTGTGCATTCCCATCGTCCACAGCCAGGCCCCGGCGACCGCGAGCAACGGCGGGAGCGCGCCGTCGACGGCGGCGTAGGCGATCACGCCGGGCAGGGCGTACAGGCCGTTCGACAGCGAGTCAAGCAGCGGCGTCGTCTTGAACCGCAGCGGCGGGGCGCTGTACTCGATGGCGAGGAAGTAGTACAGCGCCAGTGCCTGGGCGGCCAGTGGCGGAACGAGGAAGATGAACAGCGCGCCGGCGGCGCCACAGAAGGTGACCACCATCGCGACGATGCCGTGTTCGCGGTAGCGCACCTCGCGGCCCTCCTCGTCTTTCTTGGGGTTCTCGGCGTCGACGTCGACGTCGAAGGCGTCGTTGACACCGTACAGGAACACGTTCGCGGGGACGAGGAAGTACGCGAACAGCGCGAGCGCAAGGGGAGAAAACAGCGCCGAGGGGCCGCCCGACCCGATGGCACCGTAGGTGACGCCGACGACGACCGGACCGGCGAGGTACAGCCAGAACCGCGGCCGCGACAGTCGCAGGAGGTAGCCGACGAGGGTGCTCTCCGGGGGGACGAGGTCGGCGACGCCGCTGACGACCCGTCGCGCGCGTTGCGTGGTCCCTCCGGGGTCGCTCATGACTGTCGTCGCTAGGGTGAGACGTCCTCGAACACCTTCTGGGCTGTGACTTCACCGCTGATCAGACACATCGGGACGCCGATGCCGGGCGTGGTGTACGACCCGGTGAAGTAGAGGCCGTCGACCTCCTTCGACCGGTGCGGTGGGCGGAACGCGGCGGTCTGGCGGAGCGTGTGGGCCATCCCTAGCGCGGTTCCCTTCGTCGCGTTGTACCGGCTGGCGAAGTCCGACACCGAGAACGACTCCTCCACGACGACGCGGTCCCGGATGTCCTCGCCGGTGTGCTCGGCGAGGTCCTCGAGGACCAGGTCGCGGTAGCGCTCGCGAACGGAGGGGGTGTCGTCGAGGCCCGAGGCGACGGGCACGAGGACGAAGATGTTGCCGTAGCCGGACGGCGCGACCGTGTCGTCGGTCTTGGAGGGGACGCAGGCGTAGTAGGCCGGGTCGTCCGGCCACGCCGGGTCGTCGAATATCTGGTCGAAGTGCTGGTCCCAGTCCGTCGGGAGGACGAGGGTGTGGTGGGCGAGTTCGTCGAGTTCGCCCTCGACGCCCATGTACAGCA